>JAQTYP010000001.1 GCA_028688235.1 Methylomonas sp. | reverse complement strand
GGGCATGGACGCGGCGGCTTCCGAATATTTCAAAGACGGCAAATATGTATTGGCCGCAGAGAACCGCAGCTTCACTTCCGCCGAAATGATCGACTTCCTGGCGGCCTGGGTCGATAAATACCCTATCGTCTCTATCGAAGACGGTCTGGACGAAAACGACTGGGACGGCTGGAAACTGCAAACCGAAAAACTGGGCAACCGCATCCAGTTGGTTGGCGACGATTTGTTCGTGACCAACCCTGCCATCCTGAAAGAAGGCATAGAAAAAGGTATCGCCAACTCCATCCTGATCAAGGTCAACCAAATCGGCACACTGACCGAAACTTTGGCTGCGATCAACATGGCGAGTGCGGCCGGTTACAGCGCAGTGGTTTCTCACCGCTCAGGCGAAACCGAAGACACCACGATCGCCGACTTGGTTGTCGCCACCGGCACCGGCCAAATCAAAACCGGTTCACTGAGCCGTTCCGACCGCGTCGCTAAATACAACCGTCTGATGAAAATCGAAGACGAGTTGGGCGCAAAAGCCAGATACGCCGGCCGTAGCGCGTTCAAGATGCTGGGTTAAAATAGCGTAGGTTGGGTTAGCAAAGCGTAACCCAACGTTATGTTTTGAGTGTTGGGTTACGGCTAACGCCTAACCCAACCTACATCGAGAAGCCATCATCAGATACATCATCCTGCTCATCATCGGCTTGATCATTCACTTCCAATATCGGTTGTGGTTAGGCGACGCCAGCGTTTCGCAAATCAGCGAATACCGCCAGCGCCTGGATGAATTAAACAAGGAAATACAGGAGAAAAAGGAGCGCAACGACTCGCTATACGCCGAGGTACTGGACTTGCGCCGCGGCTTGGAAACCATAGAAGAACGCGCCCGTTACGAATTGGGCATGATCAAGGAAAATGAAACTTTCTTTCAAGTGCTTGAGTAGAGCATGAATTCAACTATACAATGCTGGGCCGTGGTGCCCGCGGCCGGTGTCGGCAAACGCATGCAGGCCGACCGCCCCAAACAATATCTCCCCCTGGCCGGCAAGACCGTCATAGAACACACGCTGTCGAGATTATTAGACTCCGGCGCCTTTCAGGCCGTAGCCGTGGCCATTTCCACCGAAGATCCTTATTGGCCGGAATTGGCCATCTCCAAACACCCCAATGTGATTACCGCACCCGGAGGCAAGGAACGCGCCGATTCGGTATTGTCCGCACTGAAATCACTACAAGGCGAAGCCGGCGAAAACGACTGGGTGCTGGTGCACGACGCGGCCCGCCCCTGTCTGACTGCCGGCGATATCCAATTGCAGATAGCCACGCTGAAAGACGACGCGGTCGGCGGCATCCTGGCCCTGTCTTCACACGACACGCTGAAACACGTGGACGGCAACACGATCACCGCGACGATAGACAGAAAGCATGTCTGGCGCGCCCTGACGCCGCAAATGTTCAAATACGGCATGTTGCGCGACGCCTTGCAGCAAACCGAAGGCAACCCTGCCGTCACCGATGAAGCCAGTGCGCTGGAGCTCTTGGGCTTTCAGCCGAAGATCGTCGAAGGTCGGCCGGACAACATCAAAATCACCCGTCCGGAAGATTTAGCATTGGCCGAGTTTTATTTCGAGCAACAGGCTAAGCGATAAACCGGCATGTCCCCGAAAAAGCCCGAGTTTCCGCAACTCCAGAACGATCGCCTTAAACACGGCGGCAGCGCCGAAAGGCTTAAAGCCGCCATAGACGTACATCGCCAAGGCCGCCTGGACGAAGCCGAAAAAGCCTACCAGGCTATATTAAAAATCCATCCGTCGAATCCGGACGCGCTGCATTTTTTCGGGGTTTTGTTGCACCAACGCGGACGTAGCAAGGAAGCTATCGCTCGCATCGAACGGGCGCTGAAATCGAATCCGGATTATCTCGATGCCCGTATGAATTTGGGAAATATTTATAAAGAAACCGGCGACACGACAAGGGCAGCCGCGACCTACCGCAAGGTGATCGCAACCGACCCCAGTCATATCAACGCCTACAATAATCTTGGCGTCGTACTTAGATTAAAAGGCGAACTGGAAGAATCCGCCCGCATGCTGGAACAGGCCGTAGCATTGGCCCCCGACAATGCCGATTGCTTACACAATTTAGGTAATACCTATCAAAACCAGCTGGAGATAGAGAAAGCGGTCGAAACCTATATGCGCTCGATTGCACTGAAACCCAAGCAACCGGAGGTCTACGAGACCTTATGGAATATGTTGCGGCGTAGTGGAAAATTCTCCAAGGCTCAAGACGTATTGGCCAAATGGCTAGCAGTTGAACCGGACAATCCAGTCGCAAAACATTTTCTGCTTGCCGTGCGCGGGGACGATATCCCAGACCGAGCCTCGGATGCCTATGTGCAACAAACTTTCGATGGCTTTGCCGATAGTTTCGACGAAGTATTAAAGGGGCTAGACTACCGCGCACCGGAATTGACCGCAGAAGCGGTTGCAGCGATTTACCCCGAACCACGCCATCAACTGACAATACTCGACGCAGGCTGCGGCACGGGATTATGCGGCGATTTTTTGAAACCCTATGCTCGTAAGTTGATCGGCGTCGATTTGTCCCAGGCGATGCTGGAAAAAGCCAGAGGCCGAAGCTTATACGATGAATTAACGCCAGCCGAATTAGTCGACTACCTGGGGCGCTTTAACGCTGCATTCGACTTGATCGTTTCCGCCGATACCCTTTGTTATTTCGGCGAACTGCGCCACTTTTTCCTGGCTGCGCGCCAAGCGCTAAAAAAGAACGGCTGCCTGGTTTTTACCCTGGAACAATACCAGGGCGACGACCCGCTGAATTTCAAGCTAAATCCGCACGGGCGTTATTCGCATTGCGCGGATTACGTCGAACAAACATTGAGTGCTTGCGACCTCAGCTTGCTGGCACTGCGCATCGTAATCCTACGCATGGAACTCGGCAATCCGGTTGCCGGTTTGTTGATTAGCGCAAAATTGAATTGATCCTTTTATACCTAAGAGAGCAAAAATGAGAATAGGCCAAGGTTATGATGTGCATCGTTTCGGAGAAGGCGACAAGATCATTCTGGGCGGCGTAAGCATACCTTACGAAAATGGTTTGATCGCGCATTCCGACGGAGACGTAGTACTGCACGCCTTAGCCGACGCGCTGTTAGGAGCCGCCGCACTGGGCGACATAGGCAAGCACTTTCCGGACACCGACCCCGCGTTCGAAGGCGCCGACAGCCGGGTCTTACTGCGCCACGTTTATCACATCGTGCAACAAAAAGGCTACAAACTGATCAACGCCGATATTACGATTATCGCCCAAGCCCCGAAAATGCTGCCTCATATCGACGCCATGAGAGCCAATATCGCGGCCGACTTGGCGACCGACGTCAATAATATCAACGTCAAAGCCACCACCACCGAAAAGCTGGGCTTCGAAGGCCGCAAGGAAGGCATCGCGGTGCAGGCGGCGGTGTTGATAGAGCAATAATCGTGTCCGATTCCACCTTGCCGGAATGGCCTTACGCCTACGGCGGCCCGTCCGGCAGCGGCAAAATTAAAGCGGAACCCGACGACTTCGTCGTCGAAGAGATTCTGCCTTTCGCACCGGAAGGCGAAGGCGAACATGTGTTTCTACATATCGAAAAGATAGGCGAAAATACCGAATACGTCGCCCGTTTGTTAGCCAGGCATGCCGGCGTCAGACAACGCGACATCGGCTACGCCGGCCTGAAAGATCGCCACGGACGCACCCGGCAATGGTTTAGCGTCTGGCTGCCCGGAAAAGACACTCCCGATTGGTCTCCCTTAGAAAGCGAAAACCTCAAAATCCTGACCGTTACCCGCCATGCCCGCAAACTAAAACGCGGCGTGCTGAGCGGCAACCGATTCGAACTATTGATCCGAAACTGGCAAGGCGACCGCGAACGAGCCGAGGCACAACTGCAAGCCATTCGAGCGCACGGTTTCCCCAATTACTTCGGCGAGCAACGCTTCGGCCACCAAGGGCGCAACGTCGACAAAGCCTTGACGATGTTTCGGGGGCAACGAGTCAAACCCGAACAGCGCTCGATTTATTTATCCGCCGCACGCTCCTATCTGTTCAATCTGATTCTAGCCGAACGTTTCAATTCGCAAACCTGGAACAGAGCCGTCCCAGGCGACATATTGCAGTTGGATCAAAGCCACAGTGTTTTTCGTGCGGATCAGATCGATACGGCGCTGGCGAATCGCGTGGAAACGGGCGATATTCACCCCACCGGCGCCATGTTAGGCAAAGGCGATAATCGCCCCGGCGGCGACGCTCAGGAATTGGAACAGCGCATCATCTCCATGCAGACGGAACTTGCCGACGGCTTGCTGAAATCGGGACTGGAAGCCGACCGGCGAGCCTTACGCGTCAAACCCATCAATTTGCTTTGGCAATTCGAAGACAGCCAGTTGCGTTTGTCCTTCGAACTACCCGCCGGCAGCTATGCCACCGCGCTGCTGCGGGAAATCGTCGTCATTGAAAGAGACGGCCCATAACGGTTTTAATCGATCCATCGCTTACGATTATGACGGATTAGGACGCTTGAAATGTGTTCGAACGACGATGGCATGTTTACGCCTATAAAGCACCGAAGACAGGATAGATAGCGCAATAAAAACAGCGCCAACCAATCCTGTGACAGCCTCTGGCACTTCATGTCGCATGCTTACCAGCATAATGGCGGCCAATGCACCAATGGCATAATGTGCGCCGTGTTCTAAAAAGACATATTGCTCTAGCGTTCCCTGATGAACCAAATAGACAGTCACTACGTCTTGGGTAATGGCGAACGCCGATGTTGATTGCGCTGGTTTATAACCAGCGAGCTCTTTTCAAACGCCAATACAGTAGCGCGCTCCCCAGCAACACACCGCTAATGACAATGGGATAACTGTATTCCCATTCCAGTTCCGGCATGTGTTTGAAGTTCATGCCATACCAACTGAATACCATGGTCGGAATCGCTAAAATCGCCCCCCATCCGGCTAATTTTTTGACCACGTCGTTTTGCCTGACCGTCTCGAAGGTCAAATGTACCTGCATGGCGGCCAACAGCATTTCGCGCATACTGTGGATGTTTTGCTGAATGCGTTTGATATGGTCGGCAATGTCGCGAAAATACACCAGCACATCTTCGGGAATCATGCCGACATGAAAACGCATCAGCTCGTTGCAGATATCGATAACCGGGGTGATGGCGCTTTCTAGCTGGAGTAACTCACGCTTGAGCTCATACAGTCCTTCCATCGTCTGTCGACTGGGTTTGTATTGAAAGATAGCCGATTCCAAAACGTCGAAACGAGCCTGCAAACCATCGATTACCGGCATGTAGTTATCGACGATAAAATCCATGATGGAATACAGGCTAAAGCCGGGGCCCTTGGCGAGTTGTTGCGGCATCGCCTCGCAACGCGATCTGACTTTGCTGAGACTTTGTGAAGCCCCATGTCTAACGGTTACCAAAAAACGCGGGCCTAAAAACAAATGGGTTTCGCCAAATTCCACACTGTCATCGCGCAGTTGAGCAGTATGCAACACTATGAATACCGAGTCGCCAAATTCCTCGATCTTTGGCCGCTGATGGGCGAAACAAGCATCTTCAATGGCTAAATCATGCAAACCAAACTCTTCCTGAATTTTTTGCAACACCTCGCGGTTCGCTTCGCGCAGACCCAGCCAAACAAACGTATGCTCGCGTTCCAAGACTTCGCTGATGTCTTCTATGGTGATATCGCCAATACTAATGCCGTTCTCATAGGCAACACATTTCATGACCATAAAAGGGTCGATTTTGCCGTTCAAAAAGCTCTCCATATTTTGAGATCGGGGTTAACGGCATAGTATAGACCCTCGTATAGAACGGCGATGGGCGCATCGTTGGAACGGCCTTGCTCGGGTATGATCAAGTCGTTGTCGGTTTTGATCTCCCCTGCCCGACATTGAATCATCTCGCCGCGAATCGGCGTAAAAACCGGCTCATCCAACTGGTAGATCAAATCACCATTGACGTCCTTGAACGCCCCCACCCGGTAATCGCCGGGCGCCGTCGAAAAGTACCACTTCCCAGGGCCGTCATTGACGAAATGATCGAATACACTCCAACTCTTGGGATTCTGAACGTCAGGCCCCGTGACTTTAAACAGCACCACGATCATTTTCTTGCCATTATCGACTTCCGGTTTTACCGAGCCGTAGATTTGGCAGTAACTGGCGATTTTTTCGTGCTGCTCCTGGACGGCAAACAAGCCGCAGCCGGACAAACCGATGGCTATGAATAAACTCATCGCAAACAGACGATATCTTGGGTGCATGGCGCTCTCCTTCGGGAATGGAAACTCGGTGTTCCGGGCTGTCAAATCGGACAAAAGTCACTACTATAGCGTTTTCAAACGATGACAGGAAAAACCGATGCTGCTCAATAAATACCTATTACCGCCGATACTGCTGGCTTGCATGGCCTTCAGCCAACCATTGCTCGCTCAGGAGGCCCCAAAACCCGAGCAGGCCCTGCAAAACTTCGGCATTAGCGAAGCCATGATCCCGCGCCTCGAACAGGGCGACATCGTCAGCTACGACGTCGGCGAAACCAGTCAGAAAGAACTCGCCATCGGCGTGGCAATGATCATTCCGGTCGCTTTGCCGCAAATCGTCGATTACATCAAGCGCGGCAATTTAAGCAGCACCGAAGGCGACATCATCTCCACGGGTTTGCTGCCGGCGCATGCGGACGCCAACAGCTTCAAAAAGCTTGGTTTTTCCGAAAAACAGCTGGCCGAAGCCAAGGCATTTTTAAACGCGGAACCCGGTAGCGAATTCAATCTGTCCAAGGCAGAATTCGAGACGCTCAAGAGCTTGAACATGGACGATGCCGACAACAAAACCTTGTTAAAAACCGCCAATCAAACCTATCGGGCATTTTTATTGCGGCGCCTGCAAACTTATCAAAAAAATGGCTTGTCCGGCATTCCGACCTATAGCCGTGACGATAACGAGGCCGATCCGGCCGCTGAATTACGCACCGATGCCGTCAACAGCAAAGCTTGGGCCGCTTATTTTCCCGAATTGCAGCAAACCTGGTTGAATTATCCCGCGCCACTTCCAGCCAACACCAGCGAACAGTTTGTCTGGCTGAATCGCACTGTGGAGGACCGCCCCACCGCCATTTTGAGCCACCGCATCATCGCCACCAGTCCGGCCGGCGGGCTGATTGTGTCGCGGCAATTTTATGTGGGTCATTCCTATAACTCCAGCCATGTCGTCGCCGGCGGCCTGCCGTACAAAGCCGGCACCTTGGTGTTCTACTCCACCCGCACCTCCACCGATCAAGTGGCCGGAATAGGCAGCAGCTTGAAACATTCGATAGGCCGCGAGCAAATGAAAAAGGAAATGATCAAACGTTTACAACGACTCAACAAGGATTTGAAACGCAAGCCGGCCGAGGTTGCGGAAGAAAATTAACCGTATCGAGTTTGACTGCAAATGGCTTCCCGAGTTTAGCCTGCAGGAACACCCAAATTTAAAACAGCCTTGTATGTCGGAACATCGTTAAAGAGGAACCATCGACATGAAACACAATATAAGCGGTAAGGGCTAACGAGATTTTCTTTTTAACGATTTATGACGATTTGGTTTTGACAGGAGGAGAAAGTGAAAAAAATAAGTTTTCATTTCAATCGTTTGTTGCTTTCTTTGGGCTTGCCTCTGGCATTGGCGACGAGCGGTATTTATGCCGATAAGACTGTCGGCGCCACCGACTCTCAAACGGAAGATTTTGTGTATAAGGCGCAAAATCCCTTGAGCCCAACTTATAGTCTCCCACTAAAATATACCCATCACGGCGGTGCCGAGAACGGCGATGTATCAATTGGCAGCATACAACCTATCATCCCCGTGACTCTGGGGGATTGGCACTTGATCAATCAGTTATCCTTGAATTTTATCGGCACGCCTGGCGTTGTAAAAGGCATCGCGGAATTGCCGGAACCCTATCAAGGTAACGGAGTCGCGGGGCTTGGCGATACGACTTTGACATCGCTGTTTACGGCACCAGTGTCCAATCGCTTTATGGTGAGTTTCGGGCCTGCTTTCGTTTTTCCAACCGATACCTTGATGAACGACATAGAGGATCGACGATCGCGTGAACTAGGTAGCGGAAAATTCAGCGTCGGTCCTGCGCTGACCTTTGTAACTCAGACTAAACCCTGGACAGCGGGGCTAGCGGTCAAACAAGTTTGGTCGGTCTTTGGTAACAATAGCCGTCACGGGGTCAGTCAGATGGTTTTACAGCCCTTTGTTAATTACAACCTGGCCGATGGCTGGTACTTGTTGTCTGACATACACATGATCGCCAACTGGAATAAAGAGACTGACAAGGGCTGGACCGTGCCAGTGGGCGGCGGTGTCGGCAAATTGCTTCCAATTGGTAAACATGCGCTGAATACCCGACTGGAGGGCTACTATAACCCGGTCAGACCGGATCTAAGCCCGGAATGGTCGGCCAATTTGAGTGTTCAATTTCTGTTCGGAAAATAATTTTTAGCTTCCCGTTTAAGACGGGACACAGAGGGCTTAACCTCGAACTGTCCCGGCTTAAGTTGGTAAACCCCAAATTAATCGTGGCTCCAGGATATTGAAAACCCACGACAAAACAAAAGCGCACGGAGGCAGAGGCGAGACCGCACGCTTGTTTCGATACAGGCTACACGTGCGAAGAACTACGACCCAACCTTTTCAGGCCCAATAACGCGCTAGCAAACAACCAGAGACTGGCAGGAATCGGGACCGAGGATATTTGGGCAGATTCCACATGCGACAGCACGCTGGCTTGCGCATACAGTTGCTGCTGATCACCCGGATTCAGCATAAACTGCCAGGAGACCAATGCGTGACTGGATTGCGAATCGTCCAACCAGCCACTATAGGTTATGGACGACAAATAATCCGATCCGGCAAGGGTTTCAGCTTCGTCCCAATAGTCGAACAACACCTCACTACTCGCAAATTCACCTCGCGCTCTGGCGCTCAACGTATAGTCGAGTTGCACCGTCAGGTTGTAGCTATAAGGACCATCGTTGACGAAATTTAAGCCGAACAACGCCGTATTCAGGCTATCCACGCTGCCGATGCCAGCACCGCCACTCGCCGAAAAGCTGGCGTCGAACACGTTGTTTACCGCGGAGGACACGGCTGTCGGACTATACGTGTGGTAAACACCATCGCCACTGGTGGCGGCGAAAAAGCGGCGGCTGTCTCCAGGCTGCAAAAAAGTACCTAATAGCGATAAGCCACTGTTATCGTTTGGCGTTGGGTTGTTGCTATCCGTCAGCGTAACCGTGTACATCACATCGATGCTGCTATCGTAACTGGCAGATGCCAGCGCCTGATCGGCAAGGCCGAAGCTCAGCACCAACTTCAGGCCGGATTTGTGTAAGCGAAAAACGTTTGCTCTCATAATTGTGTACTGTATTTAAAGTTAAATTGATGCCGCGTTCATCATTGCGCCAGGAAGGGCTCTATCGGCGTATCGGAACCCGTCGCACCGACGGCAGGCAATTGCAATTGTTGATCCTGAGCCAAAGCCGGTGACAGCGGATGACCGGCGACTGCCTGCGCATCGTCTCCGACGTGGCCATGCGCAATGTTTAACTGCGGATGATCGAACGGTGCCCGTTCATAGCGGACGCGCTCATCGGTCAAGGCTTTCATGAAGTTGACCAGATCAGTAGTGTTCTGACCAGGCGAAATGCCGGAAGCAATAATGCCCAGCAAGTTATGCGTGCCACTGGGGCTGAAATTACCGTGGCGGGCATAAAACTCAACCACTTGCTCCAGGGTTGCCAAACTGCCGTCGTGCATATACGGGCCAGTCAACTCGACGTTGCGAATACCCGGGACCTTGAATGCGCCATTGACTTGAGTCGCCATCTTGACGGTGTCACGTGCCGCTACAGCGGCTGCCACCGTCGGAATGTAGGCACGGGTTGATATTGCGCAACCTTGGTTACGTGGCACACCCTCCCGACTGCCGTCCACTTCCAGACTATCCCTACGCGTAAAATAGCTGTTGGTGATCACAGACAGATTCACTGCCAATGGAATGGGGAAATCGCAAGCACGCACCTTGCCGACCGGCAGATCGTAGATGCCCGCACTGTTGCCCACCAGATATTCCACATACTGTGCGGAATAGGACAACGGATTGCCGAAGTCGTCCTCGCCACCCACACCCGGATCAGATTCCGGTTTGCTAACTCCGAGATTGACGAAACCCAGATCCTGCAAACCGGGCACACCGGCCGCATTTAGATCGCGGGTAACAGGGCTGCCGTAGCGGGTGGCACCGATAGTAGCTGCCAAACTGGTGGTTCCAAATGCGTTCGGGCCATAGGCAATCGGCGAATCGGCGGGACCGTAAGTGGCGCCCGGCGTCGGCGTTAACAAAGTAGCGTTGGTTTCTATAGCAGCCAAGCTAGTAGTCGGGCCGATATGGCAAGACCCGCAGTTTTGACCCGTAAACAAGGAGTAGCCATTGCTCAGCGAGGCACGCAAGGCCGGATCGCTAATATTGCTCCAAGTCGGCGTCAGATTGGCATTGACTGGGCTTTGATCGAATGGCGACTGATCAGACACCAGCGTGCTTTGGTATAACTGTAAAGCTAACCCGAAAAACATCGAAAAGTTGGCTTCCATCTGATTGTAAGGTGCACCATTCGTGGGAGCGCCAAAACCGCCGATCCCGCTGTATGACCAATATTTAGCGTTAAAAGCCTGGGTAATCAGATTGCGGTATGTGGTTTTCAAGCCGGGTTTCAGCTCATTGGCCGAGCTAAGGCTTAACGCACCTAGCACGCTGTCTTGCGCATGTACCTGTTGGTTTTGCAACGGCTGTCTATTCAACAGTTTACGCCCGATGTCCGGCCAGTAACGTCCGCTACAGCCCATTTCGATATTGTTGAACACGGGTGGTGCGACCGCTTGTGACGCCAACGAGGAATTGATCAGATTCAGGCGTTGCTTGGTAACGGTTTTGGCATTTTGCTTAACCCATACCCCTGCATTCTGATCGCGAGGCCCCCAAGGACTGCTACCGTTGAACACATTGTTGGCACGGCCATCCCAAAAATTGCGATGGTTGAATACCGCATTGATGACAGTCGGTGTATTACGCGGTTCCACGCGACGAGTACCGACGTGGGCGACGTTAAACAATTCGTCGGCACTACGGTTGCATAAGTCGTTGACTCCGGTAAATTTCGAACTGCCGACGAACTCACCACCGAAGGTACCCGCGGAGCTAACGACGTCGTCGGTGTCGAAGGTCATGGCACTGGTATTATCCAGTGGATTACTAAAGCGATGTAGCGGAAAATCGTTCAGTGACAATTCATGGTTGGGACCGCCTGAACCGGAAGGCAGGGCATCGAAGGCAAGGCCGCTGCGTTGAGACGAAAGCTGGCCAGGGTTTATCTGGTTTTTGACCCGTGAATCAGCTCCCGCGTGGAAATGGCAGGAGGCGCAGGCCTGACCGTCGGAGCCAACGGCCTGATCCCAGAACAGCGCCTTACCCAACGCAATAGCGGCGTCTTTGTTCACCACGATCGGTGAGCTGCCGTCCAGCAAGCCAGGCACCGGCGGAATGGGCACATTGCGCAACGAGGTCGGAAAGGCCGCCGCCTGCGCGGTCAGCACAACGCCAAACAGGCCGCTGGCTAGAAAAATTCGATAAGCTAAGTTCATGTGATGTTCTCTTCCTTGGTAACCCAATATTCATCGGTGATTTAACGCCAGACAGCAGATAACGACGTAAGTTAGCCCGGGTAAATACGATCCGTGAGCGCAATTGGTGAAGTTTAAAGGGCCGGCCCCATTTTCATTTTTGGCATGAAAAATAGAGGCGGCTTAGATTTAAGCGATTTTCTTTTTGTTAAGACCCAACAAACCCAGCAATCCCGTACCTAAAAACCATACGGCAGATGGAACCGGGACATTGGCTACGGATAATTCAGCGGCATAAGTGACTAGGTTGGGCGCATAAATGCCTTTGAATGCATCAGGCGTTGCGGTGCCGCCTATGTAATAATCAGAAGGAATTGTCGATATGTAAACGTCGCCGTTTCCGTATTGATATGTGAAATCGACAATCTCCGTGGCATCGGGTCTACTGAAAATACTCAAACTATTGTCGGGTAAACTGCCGAGCAAGGCGTAACCGTGGCTCGATTTATTGCCGCCATCTAACGTGGTGTCATCGATAAACCCCGCAGGACCATTAGTTACCGTAGTAGTGTTATTGAGAACATTAACGTCAGTGCCGTTATTATTTAAATCTCGAACAAAAGAAATACCGGAAGCACCTGGCAAGCTCGAAGAATCGGTGACTAATCTGGATTGAAACAATAACACGCCACCAGCCTGAACAAAGTTGCTTATAGCCGTGTAATTGGTGTTTATGTCGGGTATTGGATTTAGGTTGTTTCTGTTGGCGATCCACAAAACATCGATATTAGCCAAACTGTCAGCATTCAAGTCGGCTAATTGTTCAAAATCAAGGCCGGCATCGGAAACTATCTGTCCGACATTTATAAAAAAGTTATTATTGGTGGTGACACTAAAAAAGCCAACCGTAGTCGCCTGTGAAGAGGCGATGTACGATGAGAAAAGCAGGCCCGTAATTAAAATTTTCTTTAACATATCGAAATATATTGCAATTTTCATATTGTTGCCTCAATGCAGTTTTTAAAGTTCGTTGCCGGATGAAGAACATACGGCAACGAAATTGCTTGCAACGCCATTGCGGACTCTGCCGCATAGCTTCCTTTGCTCGGCCCATGTGATCGATAAATTGATAAAGAACAGACCGATCAGATTGTCCTTGGCCAAATAATCCCCGAATATTTCCATGAAAAACTATCAGCAAAAAATACGCCAACTAACTTTTATTGAGTGCAATGTAATTTCCATTCAGAAAGCGTAAGACGAGACTACATTCTTTGCATCAGCAAATAGTTTTAGAAAGGGCTTTTAACGTGAGTGTTAAAGATGGGTTAAATCAGTCAGTTGCTCAGACTTCTCCATCACCATTTGGGTAGCGACCCGAAGTTGATTGCTATTCAAAAGTTTTCGTGGACGAAATAATTTTTCCCTATCCCGTGCACTTCATTTCGCCGTGCAAGCCGGTAAACCACTGCGGCATTTCACACACCCTTCAAACCCAGCCCCAGCTTCCGGAGATGAATCCAGTTGCTAGAAAATACCGCCGAAAGCCACGCCTGTTCGGGTTCCCCTCCCCCCCTCCCCTAGATCAACAGCTCTCTCGAACGCGACTAACATAACAAGTTAGCCGCCAAGACTTAATTCATTAATTATTCAGTAATATTTTCTATAATGTGAGGTATATCACACATTTAAAAAATAAATTAGTGGAATTAACCTAGTTATTTAATCGGAAAATACCAAGTGATTGATAAATATATATTTTTAATATTGGCATGTTTATTGATTAAATCAATATGCCGATCACCGGAAATCACGTAACTTGAGTGATTGCTATCGAGCCACGCAATGGACGGGTTCGAGCGTCAACGGGGGACAGGAATTCGGCGTACACGTTTATGCATCTTAACTTTAGGAATACCCATGTCTAACAGCAGAACCCAATTTTTGTCCGTCCGCAAAACCATGCTGGCGCTAACGATGTCACTGGCAGCCGCGGCCACCGCCCAGGCCGACGTGTTTACCGGCACGATAAACGCAACCATCGATCCTACTCACGGTAAAGGCACCACGATCGATTATTGGGCGTTCAGCTTGAGCGCGGACGCCAACGTCATCATCGACGTGCGCGCCAACGAAGGCTACGTGAACTCGTGGGGCTCTCACCCCGGCGCATACGTGGATTTGAACGGCGACGGCGAAATCACGTTGTCCGACACCCAATTCCGCCTGTATCAGGACTCCGTATCCCTGGACACCGAAATCGTTGCCGCCGACGATGGCGCTGGTTATACCTCGCCGGGCAATAGCAACGGCTGGGCCGACGGCACGCTAAGCAGGAATGACTCTTATCTGTCGACCGCACTGCAAGCCGGTAACTACATCATCGCGTTCGGCGATTATGATTTGGACACCAACGATGCCATTCGCGGCTTCAATTCCGGCGACAACATTGCCGCCTACACCGGTATCAATCCCTTTACCGGCGTTACAGGCCAGGATCATTTCGATTATCAGATCACCCTCCAGGCCTTTGATTTCAATAACGGCGGCAGTTTGAGCGCCCAAGCGATCCAGGTCGATGCGACCGGCACTCCTATCAATCCTGTACCCGTTCCCGGTGCGGTCTGGCTGTTCGGCACCGCATTGGCCGGTTTTTTAGGCTCTGTCAAACGTAAACGGGCCTGATACATCGCCGTAGAGGAGCCGACCGCAGGACGGCTCCTCTCGGTTAATCATGCTCGCACTATTTCACTCAATCGCACATTGGAACAATGCGGCGCCAAGCGGCGCCGATTTTAGGAGATTTAAACGATGTCATTTCATAAATTATCCAAAACCACGCTATTGGCTTCGGCAATGACGCTGGTGCTCGCACAACCAGCCGCCGCTGCCTGGGTTGGCAACGACAACGTCGTCGAATTGGGCACCACCATCACCAACGGCGCCTTCAACTCCAGCACAGTCGGTTTTACCGGCAACCCGTCTCTAACCTACGATGCCTGGGGCATGCAAGCTGCATTCACCAATTTCTACCTGGAGACTTCGGCGCAAAGCGTAACGATAGACGCGCGCTCGTCCGCCGGCAACTATCCGGCTTTTTCTATCTTCCGGACCAACGTCGCCTATTCCGGTGCGACGGTCGGCGTAGACACACCAGCCGAACTGACCGGGCAAATTCATAAATTCAACTCGGTCGGCCAAGCCGGCGATCCTGGCATCATGTGGGCCACAGGAGCCGACGGCATCGTCGAAACCTTGGGCTATGTCAGCTCCTCGTCCAATAACTACGTCAATTCTTACGGCGGTGTGATCGACTCCGGCGCACACGACGTCAGCATCTCCGACTTGTACGAAACCGGAGCAACAGGTGTTATCGGCGTAACCGGTAACCCGGCGTTCGCCAATACCAAGCGTTATGCGACATTGACATTGACCGATCTGCAGGCCGGATGGTACGCGTTGTTCGTCGGCGGCGCAGATAATGCCGGTACCGGCGGCAGCATCAGTGTTTCCGTGACCGCATCGGCCGCGGCGTCGACTTATGTGCCAACCACCGTGCCTGTACCCGGCGCGGTCTGGTTGTTCGGCAGCGCACTGGCCGGCTTTCTGGGCATGAAGCGTAAATCAGCGCGAACTTAACCGACAATCGTCACCGAAAATGTACGGGAATTCCCGTACGCGATGACAACGGCCGCCAGGGATAGGCAGCCGTTTTTCGATACTCTCCTTTCGTTTATCCCTTAAGGCGAGTCCCCGGTAATCGCCGGCCAGTACTCGCCCTTTTCCTTCCAGCTTTATTTCGCCGAGTCAGACCATGGGTAAATTCCGCACCTTACGTTTTTCGCTCCTGATTGCCGCCACAGTAGCATGCTCATCGCCGGCATTTGCCGCCGAATTGCCTCTGGGTCCGATGCCTATCAGCCTGAAACATCTGCCGGTACCACCCGTTCCGGGCCTGCTGGATGGAGCCAATCCTATCGTCGTCGACAGACAGGCGGCCATCGCGCTAGGCAAGGCCTTGTTCTGGGACAGTAATGTCGGTAGCGACGGCATGGCATGCGCGTCGTGCCACTTTCACGCCGGCGCCGACGGTCGCAGTAAAAATCAGGTATCTCCGGGCGGGCAATCCACGCCAGACTCAGAGCAAAACTTTACTGACGCCACCGACGCCTTACCCTTGGGGCCGAACCGATTGCTACGCGCAAACGACTTTCCTCTGCATCAACGTTTGGACCCTCTGGCCGATTCGGAGTTGATTTTCGATACCGACAACGTGGTCGGTTCGGCCGGCACCTTTGGCGGCGACTTCAAGGCCGTCACCCGTTTCAGCAACGGCATCGACAGTTGCAACCGCAACGCGGACCCCGTGTTCCGCGTCGGCCAGAACGGCACCCGGCGCGTGACGCCGCGCAACGCGCCGACCGTGATCAACGCGGTGTTCAATCATCGCAGCTTTTGGGACGGCCGCGCCAACAACGTATTCAACGGCTCTAGCCCCTGGGGCGACCGCGACCCCGACGCCGGCGTCTGGGTCAAAACCGGCGCGGCAAGCCTGGAAAAGCAACGCCTGCGCCTGATCAACTCGTCGCTGGCTTCCTTGGCGGTGGCACCACCAACCAACCACACCGAAATGGGCTGCAACAAGCGCTCTATGCTAGATCTGGGTCGGAAATTGCTGCTCCGTCAACCGCTGCAAAACCAGCAAGTGCATTACCTCGACAGTGCCTTGGGGGTCTATGCCAACAGTGATGCCGAGAAGCTGCAACCGGGTCTGAATACCACCTACGCCGGCCTGATTCGTAAAGCCTACAATGCCAAATATTGGTCGTATTCAGGGACGGTGCCCCTAGCTCCGCCGACCGGTCAAAGCGCTTATACCCAACTGGAAGCCAACTTCCCTATGTTCTTCGCGCTGGCTATTCAGTTATACGAGAGCACCTTGATCTCCGACGAATCGCCCTTCGACAACAGCGCCCGCGACGCCAACCACCAGCCGATAGATCTGAGCGCGGCCGAATTGAACGGCCTGGAACAGTTTAGAAAAAACCAATGTGCGTTGTGCCATTTGGGGCCCAATTTCAGTTCGGCGTCGATCGCCGCCAATGCCGCGATCGCCCAAATGCATCCCGAAGCCTTCGGCGAACCGACTTTTAAGATCAGCGCCAGTCCAAACGTAGTCAACCGCATACCGCTGATGGTTGGCAACTTACCGGTCACGGCGTTTTACGATACCGGCTTTTCCTCCAACGGCGCCGCGCGCGAGGCAAACGACATCGGTGCCGGCGGGGTCGACGATTTCGGCCAGCCTCTTTCCTTCAGCAGTCAATATTTACAGTTGCTGGCAGGCAATACCGATGCCGTTCTGGATAGAGACGTCAACGCGGTGCGCGCCTGCGACTTTCAGACGGCACTGGCAAGCAATCTGAAGCTACCCTATGCCTTACCCAACCTGTTTACGCGGGTCGACGGCTTGCTGCCGCAACCGCAATCGACAGCAAATTGCTTCCTGCCTTCGACGAATGCCTTCATACCGTCGCCGGCGGCGGCGAAAAAGGAGCTGTCCAAACCGATCAATCGCAGGATGGTGGCGGCGGTAACGGCCACTTTTAAAACGCCTTCATTGCGTAACATCGAGCTGACCGGACCCTATATGCACAACGGCGGCATGGCAACCCTGGAGCAAGTGGTCGAGTTTTACAGCCGCGGCGGCAACTTCAACCTCGACGGCAAGCATGTGACCCGGGTATTCCTGCAACCCAATTTGCAGTTCGACGCGCAAAACCGTGCCGATCTGGTCGCCTTCCTGAAAACCTTGACCGATGACAGGGTGCGCTATCAACGCGCTCCGTTCGATCACCCGGCGTTGAAGATTCCGCACGGCCACGTCGGCGACGAAAGCCAGACTGTCGGCGGCCATCCGCTGAACGCCAGTTTGTCCAAGGACGACTATCTGTTACTGCCGGCGGTCGGCGCGGATGGAGCGAATGATCCGCTACTACCCTTCGCCGAGCTGATCGAACCCTAAGCCCGATCAATACCACGCCCGGACACCGACCACGCCGCGCAGGCTGTGGTGGTGTTCGCGCAGGGATTCCTCTTCGACGTAGTCCAAGCCGATATAGGGAGCGAATTCGCGCTCGATTTCGTAACGCAGGCGCATGCCGATCTCCATTTCGGTGATGCCGGCCTTGACGCCGCGGTTTTGCAAGTCTTCGGCGGAGACGTTGAGCTCGAAGCGCGGGGCCAGAATCAAGCGTTGGGTCAGCAACATTTCGTAGCCCAAACTCAAGCGTCCCAATACGTTGCCGGTTTCGGTGATGAACATCGCACTATCGACCTCGACGAAATACGGCGCCAGGCCCTGAAAGCCGATCACGGCGTCGAAGGTCCGTTCGGGCTCGAAGGCCCGCCTGGCGCCGATCTGAAAATCCCAAAAGGTATCGACATTGCGACTGTAGAGCAGCTGCAAATCGGCGCGGCCGAAGATGTCCTGGTCGGCGGAATAATCGCCTTCGCTTTTGAGCCAGAGTTTATGGTCGTCGTTGCCGACCCAATGCTGCACGTCCCATTTGAACAGGTGCAAATCGCCGTTGCCTTCGTATTCCAGGCGTTCGGCCTTGAAATGGCTGAACACCCCTTCGTCGTCCTGAGCCACGACCCGGCCGCAAAACAGCGCCAGCCAAAAAAACGCTGCGAGGTTATTCATGCCTATGCTCCGGCTTTTCGACGATCAGCTTGCGGAACATGCCGGTATCCATATGATACAGCAGATGACAATGGAAGGCCCATGCCCCCTCGGCATCGGCCGGCACATCGACGCTGACGGTCTGGCCGGGCTTGACGTTGACGACGTGCTTCTTTGGGTTGTACATGCCCTTGCCGTTGTCCGGATATTGCCAAAGCCCATGAATATGAATCGGATGGTTCATCATGGTTTCGTTGACGTAATGAAAGCGGATGCGCTCGCCGAATTTGACCCGTATGGGCTCGGCAGCGGAATATTTGATGTCGTCGAACGACCAGATATAGCGGTTCATATTGCCGGTCAAGCGTAGCGTGATTTCCCTATTCGGCGGCCCCATCAGGCCGTGATTGGGCTCTACGGCTTGCAGCAAGCCGTAGCTCAATTGAGCGTGCGATTCTATCTGCGCCGGCTCGGCGTCCTCGGCTTGCTGCATCGAATGGCCGGCATGGGCGTGATGATCGTCGTTGGCCGTGGATTCGGCGGCGTTAGGCCCATGGCCAGCATGCAGATCGCGAGCCGGCTCGGCAGACGGTTGATGGCCCTGATCCCCGCCAGCGGGGTCATCCTCGGCGGCATGCTTGCCGTGCCCGCCATGGACGCCACCCATATCGGCCAGCGTCAGCAGGGTCATGGGCTGCACCGGCGGCACGGCGGCCAGCCAGTCTGCCCGCGGCGTCAGGCTGGCATGGGCATAACCGCTACGATCCATTGCCTCTGCGAAAATCGCATAAGCCTGCTCGTTTTGCGGCTGAACCAATACGTCGTAGGTTTCCGCCACCGCGATGCGAAACTCCTCGACATCGACCGGTTCGACCGGCTGACCGTCGGCGGCGATGACTCGCATCTTCAGGCCCGGCAGGCGTACGTCGAAATGGGTCATGGCCGCGGCGTTAATGATGCGCAAGCGTATCGTTTCGCCGGCACGGAACGCAAAGGTCTTGTGCATGGCCGGCGTTTGGCCGTTGATCAAAAAATGATAGGTCGCGCCGGTGACGTCGGCGAGGTCTGTCGGTTCCATCCGCATCTCGCCCCAGGCCAGCCGGTCGGCCACGGCTTCCCAAAAGCCCAGCCGGCCGATGTCGGCAAAAAAGTCGCCGACAGTACGTTTTTGGTAGTTGTAATAATCGCTTTGCTTCTTCAGCCGGGCCAGTGTACGGTGCGGATCGGCCTCCGGCCAATCGGACAGCATCACCACATAATCTCGATCGGCTGCAGGATGGCTATGATCGGCGGTGTCGATGACGATGGCACCGAACAAGCCCTGTTGTTCCTGCATGCCGGAATGACCGTGATACCAATAGGTACCGCTTTGTTTGACCGGAAAGCGGTAGGTGAAGGTTTGGCCGGGGGCTATGCCGTCGAAACTGATGCCCGGCACTCCGTCCATGTCGTAAGGCAGTACGATGCCGTGCCAGTGTATCGAGGTCTGCTCCCGCAGATGATTGCTCACATGCAGTACGACGTCCTCGCCTTCCCACCAATGCAGCGTCGGCGCCGGCAAATCATCGTTGGCGACGATGGCACGCTGCGGCGACCCGATCAACGCGACGCCTTTTTCGCCGACGGCCAAATGGTACTCGCCGGCCCGGGCCAGTGAACAAGCCGCTACGGCCAGCAGCAAAACCAACTTTAACCCGCGCCGCGATAGTTGCCGAATCATCAATGCCACACCTCGATGAAAGAATCCACCTCACCCTGAAAAAAGTAACACGACATCCCGCTTAGGATTCCGTCAAAAATAACTTTCCGGAATTCGGATTGTGCCGAATCGTACGATTATCCCCCCCTCTTTGAAAAAGAGGGGCTGGGGGAGATTTTTTAATAAATCCCCCTCTATCCCCCTTTTTCAAAGGGGGAAGTTATTTGTAGCGAGCCCCTTAATCCTCGAAAAATCATTTCGCCCCCGAGAAGCGCGAAATGATTTTTCCAGATTAATCGAGCACTGTCGAGCGAAGCGCAATGGTACAGAGCCGCCGCACCAAGTATGCATTCATTTGGCGATGAATTCGGCTATCTCCGCCGCCGACATCGGCTTGGCCAGGTAATAGCCTTGAACCTCGTCGCAGTGACAACTGCGTAAATATTCCAGCATGTTACGGTCTTCTACGCCTTCTGCGATCACCCGCAGATTGAGCGTGTGAGCCATTTGCACGATAGCCCTAACGATGGCGGCATCGTTAGGGTCGCTGGCGATATCGCGCACGAAAGAGCGGTCTATTTTCAGCCTGTCGATCTTGAACTTTTTCAAATAAGCCAAACTGGAATAACCGGTACCGAAATCGTCGATCGCCAATTTGACCCCCAGCCCTTTCAAATCATTCAGCAAGGTCAGCATGTAATCCATGTCGTGAAAGAGCGTAGACTCGGTCAATTCGATTTCGAGATTCCGCGGCGCCAACCCGCTGCCATCCAAGGCACTGCGCAACACCTGTTCGAAATTGCCGCGCCTGAATTGAACCGCCGACACGTTGACGGCCACGACCATAGGCGGCAATCCGGCTCTTTCCCAGGCTACCGCCTGCCGACAAGCCTCGTGCAGCACCCATTGGCCGATGTCGACGATCAAGCCGTTTTGCTCGGCTATACCGATGAAACGACCGGGCGGCATCAAGCCTTCCACCGGATGATCCCAGCGCACCAAGGCTTCGACGCCGAGCACTCCACCGGTTGTCAAATCGATCTGCGGTTGATAGTGGAGTATGAATTGATTGTTCTTGATCGCCTCGCGCAGTTCATGCGTGATGTGCATATATTCGACGCTGTCGCTATTGAGTTGCTCGGTAAAATAGCGATAGGTATTGCGGCCGGAATCCTTGGCCTGATACATGGCCTTGTCCGCGCGCTTCATCAAGATGTCGAAGTCGTCGCCGTCGTCCGGATAGACGGCGATACCGATGGAACAGGACAAAGATAAGCTGCGGCCTTCGAGCGAAAAGGGCTCGGTGATCTGTTCGAGTATCTGATCGACGATGGCGCTGATAGCGTCGGTATCTTCGAGATGGGCCAGCGCGATGAAAAATTCGTCACCGCCGGACCGGCACAGCGTATCGATCTCCCGCACACACTGCTTCAAACGGCTGGTCAACCTAAGCAATAGGGCATCGCCGGCGGCATGCCCCAAGGATTCGTTCAGCATCTTGAAATGGTCGAGGTCGAGATTCAACAATGCGACCTTGCTATGGTTTCTCTCCGCGAACGAAATCGCATTATTCAACCTGTCTTCGAACAGCATGCGATTGGGCAATCCCGTCAGCACATCGTGCGAAGACAGATAGCGAATTTGTTCTTCGGCATCTTTACGCTCGCTGATATCGCTGAAAATTCCGATGTAATGCGTCGTCTCGCCTCTGGCGTCTTTAACCTCGGAAATAGCCAACCATTCCGGAAAGATTTCGCCATTTTTGCGGCGGTTCCAAATCTCACCGTGCCAATGGCCGAAAGTGTCGATGCTATGCCACATCCCCTCATAGAACCGACGTCCATGGTAGCCGGAAGCGAATTTAATCGGTGTCTGACCTATCAACTCGTCCTCGGTATAGCCCAGTATCTTGGTAAAACCGGGATTCACCGACAATATCACCTTATTGGTATCGGTGATCATAATGCCTTCCTGGCTACCCTCGAACACCTTCTGAAACAGCCGTAACGATTCCAGCGATCGAGTGCGTTCCAGCACGATACCGATGATGGAAGCACCAATTTCCAGCAGTTTGCGATGAAAGGGGCTAGGCGAGCGATGTTCGAAGCTGGACAGCGCGAAGGTGCCGACGACCTTGCGTTGCGCTGAATAAATAGGCAAAGACCAGCACGCACACAGATTGAAGTTGTAGGCCAGTTGCCGCAAATCCTGCCAACGCGGATCGGTGAAGGTGTTACTGACGAATTGCGGTTTCTGTTGATAGATCACGTTGCCGCATGATCCACCACCGGGCCCCGGCCGCAAGCCGTTCAATTGCGCAATGCCTTCAGCCGGCACGCTGGGCGCCGCATAGACATTTAAAAATTCGTAAGCCTCATCCATCAACATGACAGAGGCAATCGAGTTCGGCAGCAACTGTTCCTCCAACAAACAGACCTGATCGATCACTTCCCTATGATCGCCGCCATGCACCATGGACTCCAGTACGGCCTGCTGCAAGTGCAGAATTTTCTCCTGCTCCTCGCTGGACAAAGTACTGTACGCGATCTCGGGCAACTCGATCGAACAGCTCAACACCGAAGGTTTTTCCGGTTTTTCCATTTGGCGAAACTTAGGTTTTAATAGTTTGTGAGGAAACGAATGGGGCTTTACAGCGAGACTGTCCAGCATTCTACACGATGAAGTCGATTGGCGAATTCAAAACCAGACTTGCTTCGGATGCAATTCGAACCGAGGCTGTTATTATTTTCGAAACGGAAAGATGACCAAGGCTTGTTACCGACCCAAGCACCCGGCAAGCCACAATGAAGCAAGACAATGATTTCCACCCCATCCTGAGCATAAAAAACGAGGTCAGCCTATGACTGCCAGTTCCCTGCTAGAAGGCTTATTCAAATATCTATTCATATTGAGCGCCTGCATCGCCGGTGTCGTCCATGTTTATAAAGACGCCTGGCCTCGACCCGATTATTACGACCTGAGCTTACTCGAAGCGCCGCTACAAACTAAAACAGACAGGGAGCCTTTCGATATCGAAGCCAAGCAGTTGCGCTACGGCATAGCGCCCAAATTCGACTACGACTTGTACGGCGTCGTCGTCAGTTACAGTAATGCCGATGGCTTCACCAATATCTGGCATCACAAGCGTTGGCAGGACTTCATCAACGTGCGCGACCTGTGCGTGATTTGGGGTAAGAACGTCGAATCCGGCGTGTATAAAGACATGAAATTCAACAGCGATAGCTGGACATGCTGGGCGTATTGGCCGGATCAGGAGACCGGCCGGCGTTTTACCATGACGGAGCTATCCAACAACCACTTGGTCACCGATAACGACGCCGTCAAAGCGGCCCTGATGCAGGCCGAAACAGGTGACCTGATTCATATTAGCGGTGTGTTGGCGGCATATACAAACCGTAGCACCGGGGGGACACGCGGCACCAGCACGACCCGTAACGACACCGGGCAAGGCGCCTGTGAGACGATATATGTCGATGCTTTCGACATCGTCAAAAAAGCCAATCCTGGGCTGCGCAGGCTATCCAAATTGTTCAACTGGCTAACTCTGCTCAGCTTCCTCGGCTTCGTCGCGATGTTTTTGATTGCGCCACCAAAATCGCGTTACCGTTAGCGCTAACGGTCGCGAACCTGGAAACATCGTTTCGTGGACTAATGCAGTTTCAGGATTAAAGACAGGAATCTACCATGGAAAAATGTACGCTCACGTGCGACCAGCACGATTACATCGAAATCGCCTGCATGTTCGGCTATAGGGTCAGGTTGACGCTAGAGGACCAGCAAATCATGGAAGGCAAGGCCGTCGGTACGCTGACGGACAGCGACAAACGCGAGTATCTGATCATAGACGACGGCCAACAACACAGGATAGAACTGATGCGCTTAAAAAAACTGCAAGTCCTGACGCCGCATGCCCGATTTACCGAAATGAATTTCTAGCCCCGCATAGCTTCCGAAGTCGCAGGTTGGGCTTCTCGTTTAAAACGGGACAAAGAGGGAGGCTTAACCGTTCGTCCTGAGCTTGTCGAAGGGTGAGCGGTTAAGCCATTCATGGTTCGACTTTGCTCACCACGAACGGCTTAACCTCTGACTGTCCCGGCTTAAGTTGGTAGCCGCAGGTTGTTATTGCCCAATCCGATCAGCGCACAAGATCAAACGTTATACGGACTGGCTATCCAGTCCCGCAGCACGGCTTCGTCGCGTTGCGGCAAATAGGCAAAATCGCCCGATATGTCGCGGTAAACCGAATCGGCGCTATGCGTCGAAACCGCCTTGCCCTTGACCATGTAAAAAAACCAGGCGAAAGGATAACCGGCCTGGCGATCGAAGCGATTCAACACGCTGCTCAGCGCACTCCCCTTTTTACCCGCCAGGTTTTCCAGATGCGGTAAATGGTTTTGATGAGTGTTGACGATCTCGACATTGACGATTTGTTCGCCGAACCGGCCGGTATGCTGATATGGGCGTATGATCCAATCGTCGGACATCCTGTGTTTTTGGCCGGCACTGCTGCGGTTCCAGTCGTCCATGAAACGCTGCGCCGGATGTTCGGTCGGATGACGCTCGTTGATGACTTCCATGAACAATTTGACATCGGTCTTACGTCGATACAGATATCGAGAATGACCGAAACCGAAACTTTCTATGCAGAAAGGGTGCAAGGGGTCGATGAACTCTTCCAAATCCTCGGGTGGCTTACGCTCATCGACCAACATGCGATCGGAGACTTCCTGAGACTTGTCGATCTCGATCAGCGTAAAATCCTCGGCCCTATCGCCCGTCTGCACGACGAAGTACAGGGTTTTGCCGGTCACTTTGGTCGCAATCAATTTCTGCTCTATCGCATGCTCGATCAGGGTCTGTAAATTCTGGCCGCATTCCAGATAAGTTCTTTCCACCCATTCGACCAAGTCGTTGGCGATGCGCTTTGCCCCCATGTCCACCACGCCGCCCAGGCGATACCATTCGTCGCCGGTCATGGCCAATTGCACAGGGTAAGCTGGCACCAGTTCTTGTAGCTTATCCAGCAATAATTCGTCGGTTTGGCCAGGTATGATTTTCTTACAGCACTCGCTGATGTCTTGTCCGGCTAATACTAAACGGGATTCAGTCATGTTCGGAGTCCAAGGCGTTAGTAGAATGAAGACGGCGTTGCACGACTTCGCGTACATCCGGTTCGGGATCGTCGGCTAATACTAGCAGGAATTTGGGATCGACTTTCAATGCCACCGTATAACGGACGACCCAATCATCGTCTTGTAACAGCGGCGCCACGTCGGTAGCTGGCAAACGTTCGGCGACGATGCGCCTGACATCGGCGTTGGGATCGTCGCACATCAAGCCCAGGCTGACTTCCGGCAGTCTGGCCGCCACGATTTTTCGCACCTGTACGTCTTCGTCTTTGATGAAACGGAACAGCCGTCCAGGCGCCAGCCTTTTCGCCACCGTCAGGCGCACGATGTAATCGGGATCGTCGGCCAATAGTTCCAGATGTTCCGGATCGATGCGGTCGGCCACCGTCATGCGCACTTCACGGTCAGGATCGGCTATCCACGGCCTGAGCTGCTGAGCCGGCAAACGGTAAGCCACCGCTCGTCTGACCACTTCGTCTTCGTCGTTTATCAGGCTTTGCAAGGCTTTTTGCGGGGCATAGCGCACCGCGATTGCCCGCCGTTCCCAGAATTTATCCTGCAAGTAATTGACCGCATAAGCCGGGTTGACCCGGAAAAACCGATCGATCTGGCGTCCGCTTTCGACGAACACGCAGGTATCGCCCGGCATGCAACGCCCCATCAACAAGGTTTTATTGCGGAACGGGCACAAGCTGCAATCGGCAACGGGTAGGGAGACGGTATCGGTAGACTCGGCCATCGTTGACACCTAGTCATCCAGCACTTCAGCGATCACGATTCCTGTGGCATGTTCGTAGTTACTGGTCAAACGCAAACAATGTTCCCGCCCATCCACCAGATATAAATTAAATCCGGCATCTTCCAGCACGGGTTCATGATTGGGAAGGTCGTCATCCATGCAATAAGTGAAATGTATGCCGGGATTTTCGCTTCTCAACGTAGCTACCAGCGACTCACTCAACGTTCCGGACCGGATCGCGGCGGCCACGCGTTGCAATTGTTCTGAACTGATCATGATGTCAATTCCTATGGGTATCGGAAAAGTCGGTTAATAGCCAAGCTAGGGCGGGCCGTAAGCCCACCTCGAACTGTTTAAGCCACCAGCGGCAAAATGCAGTTGTCTATAGGACAAACCTTGACGCACTGCGGTTCGTCGTAATCGCCGTTGCACTCGGTGCAGGTTTTTTTGCTGATCTCGAACACGACCGCGCCTTCCTTGATGGAATCAGTCGGGCATACGGGCTTACAATCACCGCAGGAAATACATTCTTCAGCGACTATATATAGAGCCATGACGGCCTCCTTATAAACGTTTGGCTTGCAAAGTAATCGGAATATTGGGGGGAGTATCCATCGGTTCGAAATAATATTTAGAACCGTCACCCAATACGACTTCACCACCCCATTTATCGGGACTGTCAAATTCTAGCGATTCGATAGTTTCTTCCAAGTCTTTCTTGGCTACGTAAAACAGCAGCTTGCCGTCTTCGCGTTTTCTGAGCATGACGCTGGGCATGGGATTCTCCAAAGCAAAAGATAGGGTGGGCAATGGCCCACCCTATCTGGTTGATGACTGATTAACGAATCAAGTCGTAGTTATAGTCGGTCGTACCCATACCGCGGGTTTCTTTGTCCAACTGTTCGAGTACCGCATTGACCAGAGTGGTCAGCATGTACATCGCGCCTTCGTAACCCAAAGTGGTCATACGGTGCAAGTGGTGGCGGTCGAAAATCGGAAAACCGATGCGGATCAACGGCACTTCGGCATCATCGCCTTTGTATAGCGTATCACGTTGGATGAATTTGCCGTAGGAATTGCCGATCATGAAGTCCGGTTTGTTGGTAAACATCAGTGAACGGAAATGCCACAAGTCTTTACCGATATGCACGGTGGCATTTTGGCCGTAGGGAGACGCCTTCAAGACTTCTTCGCAGGCTTTTTTGAAGCGTTTGTTGGCGTGGTTGACCAATACATCGGTGACTTCAGCCCCCATTTCCAGCAGGAATTTGGTCATGCCCAGTGCAAAATCCGCATCGCCGTACAGCGCGAATTTTTTACCGTGCAGCCAGGCATGAGAGTCGGTCATCATATCGACCAAACGACCGCGCTCTAATTCCAACGAAGCCGGGATGGGTTTGCCGGTCAGCTCGGAAACTTTCATCAATAGTTCGTCGGTCCACTCCAGACCCATAGGGATGTTCAGCTTGGGAACATCGTGATTCCAGGTGGTTTGCACGTATTTTTTGGTTTTTTCCAATTGCCAGGGTTGCAGCAGGATAGTGTCGATCGCATTCGGCGCGTCTTTGACTTCATCCATCGTCGTGCCGCCTGCATACATGCGGAACTTACCGTCGGCCGGCGTATCCAGCGTTTCAGTCGGATCGCTGATCAAGCAGTAATCGACGCCCATTTCCTTCATCATCCTATGAATGACTCGGAAGTTGCCCAAATAGGTTTCGAAGCCCGGAACGAAGTTGATTTTGCCGTTGGAACCGACTTCCTTGCCTTCCATGAAGTTCAGCGTGAAGTAACGGGCAATGCCTTCGAACATGTTGTCCCAACCCGTGGTATGGCTACCGACGAAGCTGGGGGTGTGCGCGAACGGTACAGGATAATCTTGATCGATATGACCTTCTTTCTTGGCGTTATTGATGAACGCGTTCAAGTCGTCACCGATAACCTCGGCCATACAGGTCGTGGATACCGCGATCATGTCGGGTTTGTACAAGGCCTTGGCATTTTCCAGGCCGGCGAACATGTTTTTCTGACCGCCGAAAACCGCCGCATCTTCGGTCATGGAATCCGACACGCAGGATACAGGTTCTTTGAAATGACGGTTGAAATACGATCTGAAATAGGCGACGCAACCTTGTGAGCCGTGAACATAGGGCATGGTTTTTTCGAAGCCCAATGCGCACAATACCGCGCCCAATGGTTGGCAAGCTTTGGCCGGATTGACGGTAATCGCTTCGCGGTTGAAGTTGATTTCTTTGTACTCTTCCGTCGTGGTCCATTGGAACACTTCGTCAATCTTGTCTTGATCGTGACGCTCTTCGTACAGAGCACGTTTGTTTGCCAGGTTATCCTTGTACTCGTCGGTACGGAACAAAGGATAGCTGGGTTGAATCTTGTCGACTTGTTGGCTCATGATAATCTCCTAACGCGCCACTAATCTGTGGTCCGGCGTTGATTGGATTGGGTTCGTTATCGTTCCCACGCTCTGGCGTGGGAACGAATCTTTCGCCGCTCTTGCGGTGCTGGACGCGGAGCGTCCGGAGCTGTGTTCCCACGCCGGAGCGTAGGAACAATGACTGCCTTACGCGACCGCTTTAACCGGCTCGCTGGCGGCTGTTTTTTTCCAAGGCGCTTGGAAGCTTTTCCAGCAAGGGTTATTGATGGTCATGTCCATATCGCGGGCGAAAATGGCAAAACCGTCGTAACCGTGGTACGGGCCCGAATAATCCCATGAGTGCATTTGACGGAATGGGACACCCATTTTCTGGAAAATGTATTTTTCCTTGATGCCGGAGCCAACCAAATCAGGTTGAACCTTTTTGACGAACTCTTCGAATTCGTAACCGGTTACGTCGTCGTACAACAACGTGGCGTTACCCATTTCCTTGATCGTGCGGTCGTAATCGTCGTTATGAGCGAACTCATAACCCGTACCAACGACTTCCATGCCCAAGTCTTCATAGGCGCCGATGACGTGGCGAGGACGCAAACCGCCAATGTACAGCATGACTTTTTTGCCTTCCAAGCGTGGTTTGTATTTGGCGATGACTGCATCGTATTCGGCTTTGTAACGGGCGATAACGCGTTCCGCACCTTCTTTGATGGTATCGTCGAAGTGCTCGGCGATTCTACGCAGGCTTTCCGCGATTTTGGTCGGGCCGAAGAAGTTGTACTCTATCCAGGGGATGGAATATTTTTCTTCCATATGGCGCGCGATATAGTTCATCGAACGGTAGCAGTGAATCAGGTTCAGCTTCACTTTTGGCGTTTTTTCGATCTCGGCGATGGTACCGTCGCCCGACCATTGCGCAACCACGCGCAGCCCCATTTCTTCCAGCAACGTACGTGAAGCCCAAGCATCGCCGCCGATGTTGTAGTCGCCGATCACGGCTACGTCGTAAGGAGTAGTTTGCCAGCTATCGTCGCCGTCGCGTTTATCCAACACCCAGTCGCGAATCGCGTCGTTGGCGATATGGTGCCCCAGAGATTGAGACACACCGCGGAAGCCTTCGCAACGCACAGGAACGATAGTTTTTTCGTGTTCCTTGGCTTTGACTTTGGATACCGCTTCGATATCGTCGCCGATCAGACCGATTGGGCACTCGGATTGAATCGAAATACCCTTGTTCAACGGGAACAAGGTTTCGATTTCGTCTATGCACTTCGCCAGCTTTTTATCGCCGCCGAAAACGATATCTTTTTCGGTAAAGTCCGAAGTGAAGTTCATGGTACCGAAGGTATTGACACCCGTGGTACCGACATAATAGTTACGGCGACCGGCGCGGGAATATTGTCCGCAACCGACAGGACCGTGAGAAATATGGATCATGTCCTTGATAGGACCCCAAACCACCCCTTTGGAACCCGCGTAAGCACAACCGCGTATGGTCATGACGCCAGGCAGGGATTTACGGTTAGACGTGATACATTTGTTGGCCTTTTCCAGGCTTTGATCATTGACCGCCAAGTGCTTGGCGCGATCTTTTTTAGCTTTTTCGGGATAGACTTCCAGCACTTCTTGAATAAGCGCTTCGGTCTCTTCTCTTGTCATGGCTGCCATGATGAAATCCTCCTGTGGGCGCGGGTAATCCCCCAACAAACCCATTTAAGAACATGTAGGTTGGGTTAGGCGCTAGCCGTAACCCAACACGTTGGCTTTAAGGCAGGGTGGATACACCACCCTAACGATTAAGCTTCTGCTGCTGCGGCTTTACCAACAACAGACTCGTCTTCCGCTTCCATCAAGCCGAAATTCATCAACAGCTCTTCCAGTTCATCCATGGTGATCGGAGTCGGGATGACCAGGTTTTTGTTGTTGATGATTTTGTTAGCCAGTGAACGGTATTCATCCGCTTGTTTAGCGGTTGGTTCGTACTCGATAACAGTCATACGACGAATTTCAGCGCGTTGAACGACGTTGTCGCGTGGCACGAAGTGGATCATTTGGGTGCCCATTTGCTTGGCCAATTCCATGATCAGTTCGTCTTCACGAGCGGTTTGACGTGAGTTGCAGATCAAGCCGGCCAAACGCACGCCGCCTGAGTTCGCGTATTTGACGATACCTTTGGCGATGTTGTTGGCAGCATACATAGCCATCATTTCGCCTGAGCACACGATGTAAATTTCTTGCGCTTTGTTTTCACGAATTGGCATCGCGAAACCACCGCATACAACGTCACCCAATACGTCGTAGAACACGAAGTCCAGATCGTCTGAGTAAGCGCCTTCCTCTTCCAGGAAGTTAATCGCGGTGATAACACCACGGCCAGCGCAACCAACTCCTGGCTCAGGACCGCCTGATTCGACGCATTTGACGTCGCCGTAACCGACTTTCAATACATCTTCCAGTTCCAAGTCTTCGACGCTACCCGCATCCGCCGCCATTTGCATGATGGAGTTTTGAGCTTTCGCGTGTAAAATCAAACGAGTCGAGTCTGCTTTAGGATCGCAGCCAACGATCATCACTTTTTTTCCGACTTCTGCCAAAGCAGCAACCAGATTTTGAGTAGTGGTGGACTTACCGATACCACCTTTACCGTAAATAGCACATTGACGTAATTTCGCCATGATCTTCTCCTCTTGTGGGCCTTGTGGTTAATAACATCCTAGTTACTGCAAGGCTTGTGCCAAAACGGAGTTTATAATTAAGATACTGATTTATAATGATTATTTTTTAGTTACCCCGCAATTTCGTTGGTTGCATAACAAACAATTTGTTTTCCGATGTGGACTAGCGGACATAAAAATTAGGGTTATTCCCCTACCGCATCCTGCCCGCCCGCTGAAGGCCAGGCGCTTTTTATGCCGCGCATATAATGATAGTGAACGACGCCCAAACTCCTTTGGCGATAGTTCGACAGCCGAAATTCCGCCTTGTGATAAACCCTACAAACCGCATAGGCTTGAAACATCGCTATCTGTAAGGGCTTTGTTCGCCTTGTTGCCGGGCTCACTGGGGTCACGCCGGATTAATGTCCAAAACCAAAAATTGGATTGAATATTGCAGTAACTTGGAATAACCATTCAATCCATCAGGAGTCAGTTATGTCTAATTCAGTTTTTTCAGAGATTCTAAGCGGCCTTTACGACAACGAGGTCGTACCCTACCTCGGGCCGGGCGTATTGTTCGACTCGGTCAGCAAACTCAACGGCACACCCATGCCGGCTGACAGCAACAGCCTGATATTGGCCATGAACGGCGGCAAGCCCATGGCACCCAAGCTGATGTATGAATTCCCGCGCGCGGCGATGAATCTGGAATTAAAAAGAGGCAGAACCTTTATCCAGCACTTTCTGGATAAAACCTACGGTGAAGCCCAATGGACCAGGGCCGCGATTCACGACTGGCTGGCCGAATGGAAGCCCAACTACGTCATCGACATCAACCGCGACACCCAGTTGCAAGACAGTTACGCCGACGAAGAACACACGCTGGTCGTCGGTCTGGCCCGCGTCGTCGGCAATCAATACCGTTTCAAGATTTACCAATTCGACGGTCAGAATTATTTCGAAATCGAGCAGGATCAAGTCGATACCCGCCTGCCGATATTGTTCAAACCGATGGGCACACCCAAACCCGGATCGAACTACATCGCATCGGATGCCGACTATGTCGATTACATCACCGAGTTGATGGGCGGATTCGCGATTCCTAACTTTTTAAAGGAATACCGCAAGGGTAAAAAATATCTGCTGCTAGGCTTGCCGCTCAACCGGGATTCCGAGCGCATGGTCATGAGCGACATCACTTACGGTGCAAAAGAACACCGAGGATGGTTTTTACGCAAAAACCCCACCGACAAGGAAAAACGCTTTTCCGAACGCATGGGCTTCGAGCTGATTGAAGCCGATTGCCAGGACTTGCTGGAACTGGTGCAAACCCGCCAGGCCGCCTGATTATCCTGATCTTGCGTGGGAGCGACACCCTCGTCGTTACGGGGGTGTCGTTCCCACCATGAGTTCGACTGTAGCGAGTTAGGCTGACGACTGCAGGGGGTAGTATCTCGATTACCGGTCCTTCGGCAAAGCCACCGCCCGCGCCATCGTACTCTTGGCTACCAACTTAAGCCGGGACAGTCAGAGGTTAAGCCGTTCGTGGTGAGCTTGTCGAACCATGAATGGCTTAACCGTTCACCCTTCGACAAGCTCAGGGCGAACGGTTAAGCCTCCCTCTGCGTCCCGTTTTAAACGAGAAGCCGTACTCTTAACCGCTACCTTATTCGACGTCCTGACAACAAAAATGATAGCGGTAGTCGGCAATGGCACGCTTGATGACTTCATGCGCCTCTTCGCGACCATACACGTGCGTGATCTCGCAGATGCTTTTCTCGTGCGGCAGGTGTTTATAGGTCAGAAAATAATGTTTCAGCCGGTTGATATAGGACTCCGGGCAATCGGATACGTCCCGCCATTGCCGGTAAAATTCGTCGCCTTTCATGACCGCGATGATCTTGTCGTCGGCTTCGCCGCCGTCCAGCAGGCGAAATCCGCCGATAGGAATGGCCTGCACCAAGATATCGCCGTGGGTTACGCTACGTTCGCTCAACACGCAAATATCCAATGGATCGCCGTCGCCCCTGCTAACGGTCCTGCCTGACATGACCTCGGCATATTCCGCAGTCCTCTCCGCGCAATAGGTTTGCGGAATAAAGCCGTACAACGTCGGAATCATGCTGGAGAATTTTTGCGGCCTATCGATTTTCAGATAACCGGAGGCCTTATCGACCTCGTATTTGACGGTATCGGAAGGCACGATTTCGATGAATGCGGTAACGATATCGG
>JAQTYP010000167.1 GCA_028688235.1 Methylomonas sp. | reverse complement strand
GTAATCCCTGACGACTTGGTTCAAGAGTTCCTGGTCGTTGGTATCGACTTCCTGTTTGAACAGGCTGCCGCTGTCGAAGGCATGCTGCTGCAACATGCGGTTGCACCAGCCGTGTATCGTGTAAACGGCCGCGTCGTCCATCCAGTTGGCGGCCAGTTCGAGGCTGTAGGCACAGGCCGGCCATTGTTCGCTGGGATAATCCGCTCGCAGTTTGAATAAAAAATCGTCGTTGGTGGCGGTTTTCTGCCGGAAGAAGGCTGCCGCTTCGGACAATCGATTGCGTATGCGTTCCCTGAGTTCCTTGGTTGCGGCCTCCGTAAAGGTCACGACCAATATGTCCGGCGGCAAGAGTGCGGGGCTTTGCAAGCCATGACCCAATATCAGGCGTACATACAGGGCGGCGATGGTATAAGTCTTGCCGGTGCCGGCGCTCGCTTCGATCAGGCGCGTGCCGAACAACGGGAAAGTCAGGACGTCTATAGGGCTGGCGCTGGACATGCAGGAAGTTTATGTGTTGGCTGATACTGTGAAGGTCATGTCGATTATTTTTGGGCTTTAATCTTCAGTATCCGGGCGGCGCGTTTAGGCGGAAGCAGCCGGATTTCGCTCGAAGTCACGCCGTAACGGATTTTGAACAAGTTGTTTTGTTTGCCGGTGGGTAACTGGTCCATGATTTCGGCGAGGCGTTGGTTGATTAACATCCGCAATCTTGCCGTTTCCCTATCTTCAGTCAAGGCTGGGGTTTCTGGCGTGATAGAGGGGGCGTCGCTATTCTTGTCGTCCGTGCCGGTATGGCGCAAGGCCAGTAAGCGCTTGCTGCTGACCAAGTTTAATTGGGCGGGGGCGGTGCTTTCAGGTTGCGGCGGTTGCTTCTTGCTCATGCTTGCTCATCGTTGGTTTCCGTGAATTCGGTCGGCACCTTGGCGGTTTGGCTATGATGGTGGCTATGCACCGTATCGTTTATCAAATTGCGAATGACGACGGAGGCGCAAACGCCGCCGAATGCCGCCGGCAAGTAGGAGATGGTGCCGTAGGCCGATTTCTTGTAATTGCTGCCGTCGGTGTACATCAAGGAGTCTTTGTTGACGACCTCGGGGGAAAAAACCACTTTGACCCCGCGGCTGATGCCGTGTTTACGCAGGCGTATCCGTATGAACTGGGCGAATGGGCAGTTGTAGGTTTTGGATATGTCTACGACTTTCAAATGGGTTGGATCCAGTTTGCCGCCGGCTCCCATCGAACTGATGATCTTCATTTTTCTAGCCTTCGCGGCGCGTATCATATGGATCTTGGGTGTCAGGCTGTCGATGGCGTCTATGATGTAATCGTAGTGGCTGTTCAGCAGTTCGGCGGCGGTATCCGGTGTGATGAATTCGTGTCTGATGTGTAATTTCAGGTCCGGGTTGATATCCAATAAGCGTGCGCCCATCACGTCGGCTTTGGATTGACCGTGGGTCGTGGCTAAAGCCGGCAGTTGGCGGTTGCGGTTGCTGGGGTCGACCACGTCGCCGTCGACGATGGTCATTTCACCTATGCCTGCCCTGCAAACGAACTCGGCTGCAAAAGAGCCGACGCCGCCCATGCCGACTACCAATACATGAGAACGTTGCAGTTTGTCGAGTTTGTCCTTGCCGATCAGAAGTTCGGTGCGCGATAGCCAGCTTGAATCAGTCATCGAAGAAATACGTTATTAAAATTGCTCGAAATCCGTTGCCGCAGCGCGTCGACGGTCAAGCCGGTTATTTTAGCCGCAGCGGCGTAAATTGCGCTAATCGGCAGTTCTTTCGCGTCGTCGGTTTCCAGAAATAAACGATCGAGCGGCAGAGTTTTCAGGGTTAGGGCAGCTTTGCTGTCTGTTTGCAGCAAGGCCTTGCCCATGGAAAGATAACAGCCTTGTTTCAGTAATTGTTGCGCAAGCTGTGGATGACGATTGTAGCCATGGAGAATCCAGGCTTGACTCGAGGCTACTGAGCCTTTGATTCGTATCAACTCGTCGAATGTCTTTACGCAATGAATGATCAAGGGCTTTCGCCATCGTTCGGCCAGCTCGATCTGGTGTTGGAAAACTTCGGATTGTAAGGCCAAAGGCGTGGCTATGCATTTATCCAGGCCGCATTCGCCTATCGCCAGCAGCTTTGGATGTTCGCAGTAAGCCTCGAGGATTTGCAGGGCGGCGGCAAGGTCCTGGCTTTGGAGAAACCAGGGGTGGAGGCCCAGGCTGAAATAGCCTGATGAATTTAAAGTAGCGGGGAAGGGCGGTGGCATAGTCGCCCAAGCGCAGATCGGATAGCCGATCTGATGCGTATCCAGACTGACGATTTGCAGTGCGCCCTTTGAGTGGGGCTTATGGCAATGTATGTCTATCAGGTCGCAATCGGCTTGCATCAGGGCGTTTAAGCATTAGGCGATGCCTGTCCGCTCGGGCGTTCGATTCGGCAAGAAGGGTGTCGAGCCCGGAGGCTCACCGTGTAACCCGAATTTATCCGGAACGAATTCGGGCGGCGAGGCGGTGTATGTCTTTAACGGCTCAAGCGGCAGCCACCAGCAGGATATTATTGCTGACGACCCAGCTGTAAAAGGCGTCGGCGCTCAATAGCGTCATGGTGCCCAAACAACCTTTGATATTGCGCCGGGCAAAATACAATACGGCGATGAATTCGAGGCAAAGTAGCTTGAGCAGAAAGATGGCCACTCCCAGGCCCATCGTGCCGGCAAAAAACACTAAGACGGGATTGGCTTCATCGACGGTGTCGAATTTCAGTCCCAGATAGGTGATGATGCCGTCGGCGGTATGCAGCAATGCAAACACCAAAATCAACGAGGTGTTCAGTAGGTATTTCAGCCGTTTAGGTTCCATGCCCCAAATGGCCCCGAGCGCGGGGTGATTGCTAAAGCATAGGCACCGGTAGGAAGATGCGAAATTACGGACGGCTTTAAGAAAAAACAAGCCTAAAGATTCAATTGAGTGGCGGATGTTGATGTTCATGTCACACCTCCTTAAATTATGGGTGCGAATTCAGAATATCCTAAAAAGCCAAATTTTCCTAATGGCTTGTTCCGAATCGGTGAAAGCTGTGATGGGGTTCGATTTTACTCTGAAAGTAAAAAATCAGGCGGGGTATAGTTGCTTGTTGGACAGGCGTCGGCGGCAAGGATGCCGCCGTCGAGTCTACACGGACGTATTTACGACGTCCTGTCCGGCGAGCAACCGTGCCCCGCGGCGTTACTTTCATTTGCAGGGGGTGCAGCGCCTTCATGACCGTTACTGGCGCTCGGTATCGGAGGCAGGGTTCGCACGATTCCAAATTACAGGCCTGAATTACCTGAAGCCACGGTATAATGATTTTTTTATTTCTTCACAGAAAACCATGGCGCAATATATTTTCTCGATGAATCGGGTGGGCAAGGTGGTGCCGCCCAAGAAATACATACTCAAGGACATCTCGCTGTCATTTTTTCCGGGGGCTAAGATCGGCGTGCTCGGTCTGAACGGTTCCGGAAAGTCGACGCTGCTGCGTATCATGGCCGGCGTCGACAAGGAAATCGAAGGCGAAGCCATACCCTTGAAAGGCATCAACATTGGCTATCTGCCGCAGGAGCCGCAACTCGATCCCGAAAAAAACGTGCGCGGCAATATCGAAGAAGCCGTACAGCACATCAAAGATGCCTTGACTAAACTCGACGCCGTTTACGCCGCCTATGCCGATCCGGACGCCGATTTCGACAAGCTCGCCGCCGAACAAGCCAAGTTGGAAGACATTATCAACGCCTGCGATGGGCACAATCTCGACCGTCAGCTGGAAATAGCCGCCGACGCCTTGCGTTTGCCGGATTGGGATGCCGATGTGACTAAGTTGTCCGGGGGAGAGAAGCGCCGCGTCGCCTTGTGCCGGCTGCTGCTGTCCAAACCCGATATGCTGTTGCTCGACGAGCCGACCAACCACTTGGATGCCGAATCGGTGGCCTGGCTGGAACGCTTCTTGCACGACTACACCGGCACCGTCGTCGCGGTAACCCACGACCGTTACTTCCTGGATAACGTCGCCGGCTGGATTTTGGAGCTGGACCGCGGCATGGGCATTCCTTGGGAAGGTAATTACTCTTCCTGGCTGGAACAAAAGGAAAAACGTCTGGAGCTGGAAGAAAAGCAAGAAACTTCTCGCCAGAAGGCCATGAAAGCCGAGCTGGAATGGGTGCGATCCAATCCCAAGGGCCGTCATGCCAAGAGCAAGGCCCGTCTGGCGCGCTTCGATGAATTGTCGTCGGTCGAGGTGCAAAAACGCAACGAGACCCAGGAAATCTATATTCCACCCGGACCGCGCCTCGGCGACGTGGTGATCGAAGCCGAGGGCGTCAGCAAGGGCTTCGGTGATCGCTTGTTGATCGATAAGTTGAGCTTCAAGTTGCCGCCCGGCGGCATCGTCGGCATCATCGGCCCGAATGGTGCCGGTAAGACCACGTTGTTTAGGATGATGGCGGGTTTCGAACAGCCCGATTCCGGTACGTTTACCATGGGGCAAACCGTGCAGTTGTCCTACGTCGAGCAATTTCGTGACAACATGGATAACAACAAGACCGTCTGGGAAGAGATTTCCGACGGCCTGGACATGATCACGGTCGGCAAATACGAAACGCCGTCCCGCGCTTATTGCGGCCGTTTCAATTTCAAAGGACCTGACCAACAAAAACGCATAGGAGAATTATCCGGCGGCGAGCGCAATCGCGTGCATCTGGCCAAATTATTGAAAAGCGGTGGCAACGTGTTACTGCTCGACGAACCGACCAATGATCTGGACGTCGAAACCTTAAGGGCCTTGGAAGAAGCCTTGCTGGCTTTTCCTGGCTGTGCGGTGGTGATCTCGCACGATCGTTGGTTTCTGGATAGGGTTGCGACTCACATGCTGGCGTTCGAAGGCGACAGCGAAGTGGTTTGGTTCGAGGGTAATTATGCCGATTACGAAGCCGACCGCCACAAGCGTTTGGGTATAGATGCCGATACGCCGCATCGCATCAAATACAGGAAAATCGCCTAAACGATGTCGATGATATAAGCTTTATCGGCTTGTCCCGCGGATCGACGATGCGAGCCGCGGGATGTCCGTCGGGCATTATCGGGTTGTTTTGCATGATAAGATTTCCATAAGGTTGGAACTACAGACTTGAATTAACCCATCGTCAGCCCTGTTCGTGTCCGGGTGGTTGGGATAAACCTTGATTGCAGTATGTTGAAATCAACAGGTTTAGCGGGTAATGTATAGCCGTAGCCTGAACAATAATAAGGAGAAATAGGATGTCAAAAGCACAAAATTTGCAGGATAGTTTTTTGAATGCGCTTCGAAAAGAACATATCCCGGTGTCGATTTTTCTGGTCAATGGCATCAAATTACAGGGCCGGGTGGATTCCTTCGATCAATATGTCGTGATGCTGAAAAATACCGTCAACCAGATGGTTTACAAGCATGCGATATCCACTATCGTACCCAGTAAGAATGTCAGCATGCATCGCGATGCCGATAGCAGTGACGAAGGCTGAGAGGTTGTTGTTTGTTTGAACGTCCCGATGCAGGTGAACGAGCCGTGCTCGTTCACCTGAATTTGCAAGTCGGACAAGAAGATCTCGACGAGCTGAAAGAACTGACCAAATCGGCCGGAGCCCAACCGGTTCATGTGGTTACCGGAAGTCGGCATAAGCCCGATCCCAAATATTTCGTCGGTATCGGCAAGGTGGACGAAATCAAGGCTGCCGTGGCTGAACATCAAGCCGATATCATCATCGTTAATCATCCGCTTTCCCCCAGTCAGGAACGTAATCTGGAAAGGGCTTTGGAAGTCAGGGTGGTCGATCGCAATGGTCTGATTTTGGATATTTTCGCCCAACGGGCACAAACCTTCGAAGGCAAGTTGCAAGTCGAGCTGGCTCAGCTGAAACACTTGTCTACGCGTCTGATTCGGGGCTGGACTCACCTGGAGCGGCAAAAAGGCGGTATCGGCTTGCGCGGTCCGGGTGAAACCCAGCTGGAAACCGACAGGCGTTTATTGGGCGTGCGCATCAAGCAGATTCAGCAGCGTCTGGAAAAAGTCGAAAAACAGCGCCATCAAGGCCGCAGCAAGCGCAAGAAAGCCGAAATCCCGACCGTGTCTTTAGTGGGTTACACCAATGCCGGCAAATCGACCTTGTTCAATACCTTGACAGGGGCCGGCATTTATGCGGCCGATCAATTGTTTGCGACCCTCGATCCGACGCTCAGGCATTTGCAATTGAGCGACGGCGGCGAACTCATCCTGGCCGATACCGTGGGTTTTATCCGGCATCTGCCGCACGAGTTGGTTGCGGCTTTTCGGTCTACCCTGCAAGAAGCCAGTGAAGCCGATTTATTGCTGCACGTCATCGATGCCCATGCCGAAGATCGGGACGAGACTATTTTTCAGGTCAATCAGGTGCTGGATGAAATTGGCGCAGGCAAGTTACCGCAGCTGAAAATCTTCAACAAAATCGATTTGGTCGAGGATGTTGGGCCGCATATCGATTACGACGCCGATGGAAAGCCTGTCAATGTCTGGATTAGCGCGCAGACAGGCGAGGGTTGCGATCTATTGCAACAGGCCTTGATCGAATGTTTTTCCAGCAGCAAGGTCGTCAAGAAATGCTATCTTCCCGCGGGGCAATCGGGGCTGAAGGCTAAATGGTACGGTTTGGTGCGTTTCATCGAAGAAAGCGTCAACGAGCAAGGTGATTGTGAGTTGACGATAGAAATCGACAAAAAACACCTGGGCTTGTTGAAGGATGTCCGGGTCGAGGAAGTGGAGTAGGGGCGGTATTAGTTCCGCTGTAGGCTCGAGTTTATTGTCCGTCTATGATGAATTTGCGTTAGAATGGCCGGTTTTAGTGCGCAGTAATATCCGGTGGTTTTTACGGCGGCTAACGAATTGAAGTTTACAATCCAATTTGGAGCATTTGTATGTCTTGGAATGAGCCCGGTGGCGACAACAAAGACCCCTGGAGCGGTCGCAACGATCAAAACAGTCCGCCTGATCTGGACGAAGCACTGCGTTCGTTGCAGGACAAGCTGGGAAGGATTTTGGGTGGCGGCTCCGGAAGTGGTGGCAGCGACGGGGCGTCGATGCGCGGCTTTGGTTTGCTGGCGGCAGGTGCTGCAGTGCTATGGGGCTTGAGCGGATTTTATATCGTCGACGAAGGTACGCGCGGCGTAGTTACTCGTTTCGGCGCCTATGTCGATACCACGACACCCGGTCTGAACTGGCATATCCCGGCGCCTATCGAGCAAGTGCAGGTGGTCGACGTCGAGAAGCAACAATTTATCGAAGGCGGTTATCGCTCCGGTAGCGGCAGGGCGATGGGGTCGGTG
>JAQTYP010000166.1 GCA_028688235.1 Methylomonas sp. | reverse complement strand
CCACAAGGTTCAGCTCTCTAAACGCCGGGCCAGAGGCTATCGAAATATCGACAACTTCATCCATATGATTTACTTCTTATGCGGTAAGCTTCAGTTTACTTACCCACGGTATTTCACATAGAGCCAACTTTAGCTTATTATATAGAGCAGAATATTGGCTTACTGGGCGGCCCGGTGCCCCCCCTTGGGAATACTACTACAATCGTCCCTGTGGAATTAAATGACGCCGACCAATCGAACGATACTGCGAAAAAGAAGAAATCGAAGAAATCTCCAAAATCGAAGCGCAGCGAATTATTACCTCCGCTAGCTCCCGGCAAACCGGTACATATCGGTATTGATTCCGAGTGGGTTTTCAATCCTGAAATGAGCCGAAATGAAGTTTTAAGTTACCAATATTGCCTGAAATTCGGTGATAAAACGCTATCCGGTATCTTTTATACAGGTGGGCCGCAACTAGGGCAGCGATTGAGTTTGGTTAACTTTCTTAGCAAGATCATTCGAGATGCTATCGATACTGGCAACATTTCTGAATGGCCTGGACATATTTATCTATATGCCCATTTTTTTCGGGCGGATTTTGCCACATTTTCCGATTGCTGGGATATAAAGAAAGTGGTAGCCGGCGTGCGCGGCACAATCAGCGATTTCCAGAATGAATACGGCATCGACTTTGATGCTGTTGGCGGGCGGAAGGTAACCGAATTCGAATTGGCATTACCGGATCGAAAGCATAAGAAATCTCGTTACGCCATTATCCATTTTGTTGACACCATGCTGATCACGCCTAACAAAGCGGCGTTGTCTGCGATCGGCGAATTAATCGATCTGCCAAAGGTTTCGCTGCCGGCTGGTTATAGTATTGCCGAGATGGATCGGCTGCTGGAGGAAAAGCCGGATGATTTTGAAGCTTATGCAATACGGGATGCGGAGATTGCCGTGCATTACGGCCTGCTCTTTCAATGCTTTTGTCACGCCAATCTTAATCTCAATAAAGTTCCGCTTACCATCGGTGCGGCGGCGGTTTCGATGCTGCGGAAAAGCCTTAAACATGCCGGTTTGGATTTTAATACCACATTTGGTTATGAAATAGTGGAAAGTAAACGCTGGAACCGCAAACGCGACAAGCCTCATAGTCAAAAAAAGCAGGTGCCGCTACCGGCCCGAAAGGATTTTGAGGCTAATACCACAGAAGCCTATTTTGGTGCGCGTAATGAAACGTTTTATTCAGGGCCGACCGTAGCTGGTGTTTATCACGATTACGATCTTGCAGGTGCATATACCACCGCCATGCTGGGTTTACATCCCTTGAATTATGGTGCAGCCTTTCACACCAGAGACGTCGACCAATTTCTCGGCCATGTCTGCGGGTTTGCCCGTATCCGGTTTCGTTTTCCGGATGACACCCGATTTCCCTCCCTTCCGGTGCAAACCGAAAACTATGGTTTGTATTATCCGCGTGAAGGGGTTTCGGTCTGCACGGCGGCTGAAATCGAATTAGCCGTTAAACTGGGCTGCGAAATGGATATTGAATGGGGGGTGGTTATTCCTTGGCAAACTACCGAAGTTCGCATCTTTGCCGATTTCGTGCAGATGGTGAACGACAATCGTTCTTTATATGCCAAAGGTAGCCTACCGGAGAAACTGTGGAAGGAAATAGGCAACAGCTTATACGGCAAGCTGGGACAAGGTTTGAAGGAAAAAACCGGCTTCGATACCGTTACCGGTTTAAGCAAAAAATTATCGCCCTCCGCGATTACCCACCCTTACTTCGCCGCCTATACCACGGGTTTTGTCCGCGCGGTTATATCGGAACTGATCGCCAGCATTCCAACGCATCGACGCGTCATTTCGGTAACGACAGATGGCTTTCTGACCGATGCCAATCTAACCGAAATAAACCAGACCGGGCCTTTGTCAGCCCGGTTTCAAGCTTATTGTGAGTTGCTGGAACCCGGTAAGTCCATGTTGGTGCAAAAACATAAGATCAAGCAGGGGGTACCGTTTAAGACGCGCGGCTTCATCACGGCGTTAAATTTCGATGATGAACCGGGCTTTCTGGCTAAGGCTGGCATCAAACCACCTTGCCCGCCCGACCAGCACAATGCTTGGATGCTAAACCTTTATTTATCGCGTGAACCGGGGCAAAAGATTGAGAGTAGCCATTTGATTTCTCTACGAGAACAATGGTTAAAAGAATCAGATTTAATCGATTTGAAGCGTGAGCAGTTGTTGAATATGGAGTTCGACTTCAAGCGGCGTCCTGTGGATGGGCGGATGGTTAACGTTGCCGGAGTCGAACATCTAAGTTTCGATAGCGTACCGTGGCAAAATCGTGAAGAAGGCGAATTTGCCCGGATGACTTTTGATGGCTGGCGGCAGCGTAATTGCCTTAAAACGCTGTTGGATTGGGGTAATTGGGAAGATCATTACCTTACCATGCTGGCGCTTGATCGACGCCGCAAACACCTTGGTGAAAAACGTAAACCGATTAATGTGACGAGTGAAGGTTCTTTGGGTATTTTGAAACGAGTTTTTATAGCTGCTTATTTAAAATCTGCATGGGGGATAGTGCGGAACAAGAAGCCGAAGGCGGAATTGCTTGCTGATTTGCAATTCACTGTTGGTTTGCCTATCGTTGAACATGACGATACCAACTGTCATAAATGGAAATTGATCGAGAATTCAGTTCCGAAAACGCCCCGCACCGAACCTGTGTTAAAAAATCTTGCATCACTCTTTACAGGTCTGGAGGATCATAGGTTTTTCATTCCAGACGACTGGTAATAACGGGTTAAATTAGCTTAAAAATAGAGACAAAAAAATCGGTAAATCAACACCCTAAGCTTATTTCGAGCTTAGGGTGTTTTTGTTTTAACCGATTACATTGGCGATGGTATGGGAAATGGTATCGGATACTTTCCGCAGTGTTTCATCAGCGAGATGGGCGTAGCGGGTTGTGGTTTTGCTTTGGCTATGACCCAATAGGTGCTGAACTTCATAGAGTGAAGCACCATTGTTGATAGCAATTGATGCATGCGAATGACGAAGATCGTGTATGCGGAAGTTCTTGATGTCCGCTTTTTTCAATACCCGCGCGAAAGCTTTCTGTGGATTGTTGAGTTGATTACCCTCCACTTTGCCAGGAAAGATATAAGGATTGCCGGGTATTCGCACCTGCTTCATCAATAAATCGATTGCCATGCGATTTAGTATCACATTTCTGGACTTTCCGCTTTTACTCATTGGAATGAACCAAGACCGGCGTTGCAAATCGACATGTTCCCATTTTGCATCAAGGGCTTCCTGCCGCCTTGCACCGGTGTAAAGCAAAAAAGCGAATGCTGCCGCCGCAACTTGATTCTCTTCCATCCTCAGCGCATCTATAAAGCGTGCGATCTCATCGTCCGATAGATAGCGCTGACGTTCATTATTTTCCTGATGCTTGCGTATGCCGGTGGCAGGATTGTTACCTATAAAACCCCAATAAACAGCCAGCTTAAACATACGATGTAACAGCGACAGATGCCGGTTTGAAGTGGCTGGTGTATATTTACTCTTCATTTGATCGTGATAGCGTTGCAGTTCCTGGGTCGTAATCTGATCCAGTCTTCGGTTTTTCAGTAACGGCAACAAGTGAATACGCAACTTGCTCTCATCGGCATGGGCGCTTCTTTTGTTGGCATAAGCGTGTGGTAGATAGTGTTTGGTAACGAATTCCTCGAAGGTCGGAATTTGGAGTAGTTGCTGTTTTTCTTCCTGTGGGTCGATGCCTTTATTGATTTGGGCTTTCAATTCGTTGGCGGCCTGCCTGGCTTCTATCAGCGACATGGGGCCGTATTCGCCGATTTTGATACCGCGCTTGCGTTTATTGATGGTGTATCGGAGATAGAAAAACTTCCGTCCTTGCTTGTTCACCAGTAGTTTTAAGCCTACCACCTGAGTGTCGCTGTATTCTTTCTCGCGAGCTACCGCATCAGGCGCGTTCGGAGGGAGTAAGTCTATCCACTTTTTGGTGAATAGGGTGCGTGTTTCTAAAGTGTTATCTGACATAACGGTAACCTTGTTAAATTTTGATTAAAAGATCCCGCGCTTACCCGGAATGGCACCGGATGCAGATGTCATGCGGGTTGCGAGTTGGGATGACTAATCATTTGTTAGTGTCGAGTCGGTGATTTTTGAAACCGAACCCGTGGCGGTGTAGCCGGTTGATCATCGTGCGAGTGGACAGCAATGTAGATTGCCGTTTATTACTGGTCACGGCGTTGCTGGTTTGGTGACGGGTTTTAGACATCCCTGTCCCGCTTCCCATCCTTGAAGGGCTGGTCTTTCATCAAACCTCGGCCGACAAGCCGTTCGACTCCGTTGAGCTAAATGTCGGTGTCGGTTGCCGTCCGTTTCCGGTACATTTCTGGATTCTCAGGTGGCAGAACCGGCTGAATCCGGTTACGACCGACTGCGCAACCAGCGAAGAACATCTTTTTGCGCTTCCGATTCAGCCTCTTGCCGGGACAGACCGCCATCGAATTCGCGAATGCCCGCCCGTTCATTGAATAATTCCCTGGCGTTGTCATCCAGGCGGGCAAACCATTGGGCAAGTTCGGGATCGAGCGGTATCGGGTGTTCCGGGTCATAGCAATTGCTGTCGCCGCCCATGGTCAATATTCCTCGGGTAGTAGGAAGGTGGTGCTTGATCTGTCCGCTGCCGTGATGATCCAAATCCTTGCGCCACCCTCCAACGGGTAGCTTGACAGGATTCGCGCGCCGATTTTTAGCGCTTCCAGATTGGCTTTTGCATCTTCAGACGGCACAGCCCCCCAGTCGCCGGTTAAATGCCTGACCAGCAAGCTTAGCGATTGAATTTGATTGCCATTCATAAGTGCTATCGCACCGGGCGTGGCGACGACTTGGCCTGGACTGAATAAAAGTTTGGCTGGCGCTGCTTCTATTGATGAATCATTAGCGGTTTTATTGTTTGTCGCGGTATTCATGTTTGGTATCTCCAAATAAAAACGCCGAAGCCAGGGGTGCTGACTTCGACGCAGGTTTCAGGTGAATTATGGGGTTAGTATTGTTAGTCTGTTTTCAACTCGGCGTTTTCGCGGCACATGCTTAAAAGCTCGCCATCAACGCCGATGAGTTTGGGTACGATCAACAGCAGGACGGTACCACTGTCATTGAGCACGAACCCCATTTCGAAACAGAGCGGGTATTCGTCCAGCCATTCGCAGGAGGGCGCATAGTCGGAGTCGCCGTAATGGCTGTCGCCGAACCAGTCGCTCAATATCGGGCAGCCGGTTGCGGTTTCCAGGGCTTTCACATCGTCTCCCGGTTCAACCAGCACCATGTAGCCGTGTTCATCGGGATCGTAAACAACACCTTCGCCAAGATGGGCAAAGCGTTGCTGTAGCAAACCCGACAGGCTAGCGATGATAATGGTTGTCATGAAATTGACATGCGCGGCGGACAATTGGTTGGGATGGCGTAAAACGATCACGATTGCCCTCCCCTCGCATCGGGATGTTCGAGTTTCTCACGGCGCTGTTTTCCAGCATTACGCTTATACACAACCGTAATGCCGTCAACGCCGGCTTCTTCTTGTTGATGCGTGTCATCGCCCATTACGCTCCGTTGAAGTAATGACATGTCAGTCTCATCCAGGTCAGTAGTGTCGGATAGGGTTGTTTCCGATAGAGAGGGGTTGGGTTCGTCGCTTAGCGGTTCGTTTTGCTGAACGACATTCACGGGTTGATCAGTGGCATCGGTGGGGGTTTCTTTTTTGCTGATGCTGCCGCCCTTCGTTTTTGCGGGTTCCGGGAGATAGGGTTCTGCTTGTGGAATTAACGCATGCAAGGCGACTTTCCAGGCATCCCAATCCGGTTTGATGGTCAGTTGATGTGTGGCATCGGGAATCACGGCCAGCAGGTTTTCGGCTCGCAATATGGCGGCCATGAAGCCGGCATTGTTGGCTGACTTGCCGACAAAGGCTTGCTGGAAGACTTTCGATGTGATCGGTTTACCCGCGCCGATGCCTTGTAAGCAGTGTTCGACTTTATCAAAGGGAATGATTTCTTTGGAATAACAGCCTCCACCGTCGTTACCGACAATGGTGATGTAAAGGTGTTGATGAGATGGATCGGTTAAAACGCGGTAATGAATATGGCCCTGGCTACGTTTGCCATTTTTATCGGCTTTACCGACTTTTAGTGAAAGATACGATTCGATCGCACCACCGGCGTTACTTTCTGGTTTGTTCATAGTGGTTATCCTGAATAGCGCTTTAAAAAGCAAAAAAGCCCCGCCGACACATGAAGATCGACGGGGCTTTTGTATGGAATAGGCTTGATGGTTTAGCGATGAGGAATGGTTATTCGCTCCAAGCCCCGAAGCTAGATAGTGGACGTGCCAATGCGTTAATCGTTGAACTTGCTTTCTACCATCCGGCCGACAGTGCCACCGACAAATGCGCCGATCGGCCCATAAGTCGAGCCAATCATGCCGCCGATTAATTCGCCGGGCGTGATTTCGGAGTCATTCAGATATCGATTAGCCGAATCAAGGGCTAGCGGCAATAAGTTCTGGGTCATGGTTTATCTCCTGTGTGTTGAATGGGAATCCGAGCGACAGGGAGGCCGCTGGAATAAGCGGTAATCGGTTGCATCCGATCATTAAAATGATATATGCGCCAAAAATGCGCAGATACGGTACGGAAGGGAGACACAGAAGCGCCCAACAATTGTGTTAACGCACCATACGGGGAGCATGGAACTAGGAAAAGGATTTTAGCGGGCAGTAGCGGTTACAGATGCCAAGGGGTGGCTAATACGGGGAACTAGCAGTTTTTGCCGGCAATTTTTCAAACATAAAAATAGGAAGTGGTGACAGAGAGTCGCTGCCAACCTATTGATATTTTTAACGGCATTTAATTTAGGAGTACATCATGACCGAAGAAAAATCTACCTTGAAAGACACCACCTGGCTCAGCCAAAAATTGAATCTTTCGATCTCTACGATCGAACGCTGGCGACGCCAGAACAAGGCGCTGTTACCGCCGCATTTGACCATCGGCAAAGTGACTATCCGATACGATGAAAAGGTGGTTAATGACTGGCTTCTTCAGCAGACACAAAACAACAACGCGGAGGCGAATCATGGCAACTAAATCAAACTCCATAAGCTTGGACCGCTTTCGCTTCCAGCAGCCAGAGTACGAATCTGACACTTTGATCACGACCTGCCCGAAATCACCCTTCGCCATTCATCCGCATGCCAACAGGGTTCTGGATGATGTCATGCTCGTGTTTCATGAGGGCCGTTGGCATTTGGTTGATAACGACCTTTACCACCGTCGCATTTACGTCAAAGGACTACTCAG
>JAQTYP010000165.1 GCA_028688235.1 Methylomonas sp. | reverse complement strand
CTGATGAACGTCAAGAACAACGATGACGGCGCGTATTATCACTCGTTGAACGTCACGATGCTCGCCTTGATGTTGGGCCGGGAAGCGCAACTGAGTCAGGCCGAAATGTGCGAATTGGGTTTGGGCAGCTTGCTGCACGATATCGGTAAGGAGAAGGTGCCGACGCAAATCCTGCTGAAGAAAACGCCGTGGAATAACGCGGAAACCAATTTTTATAAACAGCATGTGGCCTACGGGTTGGAGCTTGCGGAAAAACTGCCGGATTTGCCGGCCGGAGCGATAGAGATCATCGCTCAGCACCATGAAATGCTCGACGGCAGCGGTTATCCAGCCGGCCTGGAAGGCGGTCGCATCGGTAAATTGGCGCGTATCGTGGCGATAGTAAACGCGTTCGACAACGCTTGCAACAAGATCAATCCGGCTGATTCACTGACGCCGGCACAGGCTTTGGCCTTGATGTTCAAACGGGAGCGCGACAAATACGACGCAAAATTGTTACAGCATTTCGTGCGTTGTCTGGGCGTGTATCCGCCGGGAAGCGTCGTACGGTTGAATAATGATACGATTGCCTTGGTCGTCAGTGTCAATCCCGGCAATCTATTATGCCCGTCGTTGCTGCTTTACGACCCGTCGGTTCCCAAGGAGGAGGCGCTATTGTTTAATCTTGCCGACGAACCTGATTTATCCGTCGTCAAGACTTTGCGCCCGGCGGAATTGCCCAAACCGGTCTTCGATTATCTGGATCCGCGTATCCGGATCAGTTATTTTAGCGAATCCGCTAAAAATGCGCCTGCCGGCAAACATTAACCCTTCACCCTTAAATCTGCAGTTAGTCCGCGAAAATCGCGAAATACCGTAATAAAGCGGATTGTTGCTATGAAAGTTCGTCGATTCGCACTCACTACATGTTTTTTGATATAGCACATGGCTTTCATTTGCCGGGGCGATGCAGCGCCTTCAAGAGCGTTACTCCGGTTCTTCCTTTATCGTCTGGACACCGATCTAAATCTGACTTTTCCGCGCCCTATCACAGCTTGAGCGAATGAATTCGCACTTGATGCAGGCTTGCATCGTGGTCGTGATAAGGCTTTCGTCAGAAATAACTTCCGCTGATGGTTCCCATGCTCTGCGTGGTAACCTGCGCAGGGGACGCTCTAGCGTCCCGAACCGCAGAGCGGTTCAGGCTGCATTCCCACGCGGAGCATGGGAACAATGCGCCCGGAGTGCCGGAAGTTATTTTTAACCATATCCTAAATGAATGTACTGGATGAGTGAACCTGAACTTTTGCGACGTATTTAATGTGTGGTGAAAGTCAGCCTGGCTCCCAATTTCCTCTATCCATTTTTATGGGGTTCTTGCCCAAATAGCCATATATATTTTAAGGCATTTGACATAGTTGAATTGTGGAAAATTCTCAAGATACTGAATTATTTGAAAAATATAGTTGGCATAAAAATAGCTTTTAAGACGTCGATTATCACACGTCTGAAGGCCTATTCGGTCGCGGACTCAATATTCGTCGCTCGGCGGCGGTTTAACGAAAGGAAGGAGGGATTACTGTCATGATTATCTCCAGCACAAACATAGACGTCAGGGAACAGTACTCTATTTTCGATGCCAGCAGTCCTCGTTTAGATGTAAAGCAGCGGCGTGACGAGGCGGAGGTTGCGCGAAGCGGTCGTTACGGTTCGGCCATGTCGGCTGCGATTGTCGCGGGTGCGTTGCACGCCGGCGCGATTGTTTGGTTATCGAATTTGCCGGCATCCGAGCCGCGCTCCGCGGCCGTGCCGTTGCCGATGATCGCGTTGGAACTGGCGTCGCCTCCAAGTCCTCGCGCGCCCGCCGCCGCGCCGCCCATGCCGAAATCGCCCGATGTACCGGTCAAACGGGAGGTGGCGAAACAAGCGATCAAGCCCAAACCCAAGCGCCCAATGCCTAAACCATTGGCCGAGAAAGCTCAGCCCATCGAAAAAACGCATATCCCGGAAGAAGTCCAGCCTGCTCCGGTTCAACCGCTGGTTCAAAATCACGACGCTCCGTCATCTCCCGTGAGCGAGACCTATGTTCCACCTAAGACCGGCATGGCCTATATGAACAATCCCAAGCCGGTTTATCCGATGGAAGCTCGGCGGCAACATTTGGAGGGGTTGGTGGTGTTGAAAGTATTTGTCAGTGCGGAAGGCATGGCCGAAAGGGTCAGGATAGAACGATCCAGCGGACATGATGTTCTGGACGATTCGGCCCTGTCCGCCGTCAGGGAATGGCGATTCGTTCCCGCTAAACGCGGTCATTTGCCCGAGGCTGGCTGGGCGACCGTACCCATTAATTTCTCGTTAGGCTGAATCCCTTCGCCGCGATCAGATAAACCGTTTCTCATCAATTAAGGAGGATAGCTTGAATTTTTCCGAAACCGCCATCGTCGATGGCACGCTTTATTTATTAGGCGGCTTTTCGCTACTGACCTGGAGCGTCATTTTGTTCAAAGCCAGCGAGATTTTTTGGCAGCGTTATTGTTTAGGGCGAACCTTGAACAGAGTTTGTCCCCGGGCATTGGTCGTAGAGGGTTCCGAGGCCTTATTGGAAGCGCTGGATGCCTGTGCGTTGGCTGGAAGGATTTGGTCCGTGGCCGAAAGAACCCATAAGGCCCGTAGCAGTTCACGCCTCGATGTCGGGCAGGCCGCGGCCTGGCACGAGTTGACCGAACGCGGTTTGCGTCAGCAATTACAAAAGGAGAAAGCCAAGCTGGACTCCGGTTTGGGTTGGCTGGCAAGCATAGGCTCCACCGCGCCGTTCGTAGGTTTGTTCGGCACCGTCTGGGGCATCATGCACGCCTTGAAGGATATCAGCGCGCAAGGCAGCGCCAGTCTGGAAGTGGTGGCGGGACCGATAGGCGAAGCCTTGATAGCGACCGCGCTCGGCTTGGCCGTGGCGATTCCGGCCGTCATTGCCTATAACTTCTTTTTACGGCAAAACCGCAGTTTGCTGGCAAAGCTGGAGCATTTCTCCACGGATTTGCTCAGAGCCCGCATCGAAAACGATCTGATTGTGACCCAGAAGGAGGTGGATCATGGCCATGCATCTGCCTAACGAAGATGACGGTGGCGAATTGAGCGAAATCAACGTTACACCGTTGGTCGACGTAATGCTGGTGTTGCTGATCGTGTTCATCGTTACCGCACCCCTGATGACTCAGGCCGTCACCGTCAAATTACCGAAAACCGAACAGACCGAACCGGCGCCGGACCAGCATGTTGCGATACTTTCGGTCACGTCCTCCGGCGAGGCCAGACTGAACGACCAGTTCGTAGCGCTGGACCTCCTGGAAAACGAGCTCAAGGACTTGCAGGCTAGAGACCCCGAGATCAGCGTGCAATTGCAGGCCGACAGGGCGGCCGTGTTCGAAGCCGTTGCCAAGGTCCTGGCTTTGGCTCAGCGCTCCGGCATATCGAAATTGACCTTCGTGACGTTGGCGCAATGAGCTTCGTGAGTGCGGGTTTGGTATGAAGCGGCTCATGCCGATCAGGTTTAAATTATTCGTGATCTTGCTGATGACCTCGTTGACCCTGGTCGGCGGCATGTATGGTTTCGTCCGCTGGTCATTGGAAGACGGTTTCGGCCGGTTCATCGAAAAGCGGCAGGAAGAGCGCGTCGTCAATCTGCTCGAAACTTTGAAGGATTGTTACGTCAAGCACGACGGCTGGGCTTTGTTAAAGGAAGATCGCCGGCATTGGCTGGACAGAATCTGGTACGCCAATCACACCGAAGAACCGCCGGAAGGCTTCGTCATGCTGGCCCAAGCCGATGATGCTGCTTGGCCGCCGACCCGGCTGCCGGGGTTCGGCTACGGTTCCAATCCGTATCATTTCGAATTGCGCGTCATGCTGTTCGATGCGGATCGCCGCGCGGTGGTTGCGCGGGACGATCTGATGGCTAAGACCGAACTGCGGCCTATTGTTTTAGACAATCGCAACGTCGGATATTTGGGTTTGTTGCCGGGCAAACCGTCTGCTCAACCTTTGGAAGCGCAATTCTTTTATCAGCAAAGTCGAGCCTTCATCGGGGTGGCTGCCATCATGGTGTTGCTGTCCGCGGGCCTGGCTTCGGTTTTGGCTTATTGGCTGGTCATACCGGTCAAGGAGCTAGGCAACGTCGTGCAGCAATTGGCGGCCGGCGACTACAAACCTCGCATGGTCGTGCATTCCGGGGACGAACTGGGAAAGCTTGGGACGGGCATCAATCGTCTGGCGGCCATATTGAAACAAAGCGAACAATCGAGGCGGCAATGGGTGGCCGATATTTCTCACGAATTGCGCACGCCGCTGGCGGTATTGCGGGCCGAATTGGAAGCCTTGCAAGACGGCATACGGCCGTTGCGACCGGCGGCGGTGGATTTGCTGCTCAAGGATGTATTGAGGCTCAATCGCTTGACCGACGATTTGTATCAGCTCGCTTTGAGCGATCAAAACGAATTGACTTACCATTGTCTGGAGACGGAACCCTGGGCATTGTTGAGGAGCTTGCTGGAGAGTTTGAAAACGGATTTCGAACAAAAGTCGCTTCGTCTGGAATTTCGAGCCGCGGGGGCTGGAGACATCAGGGTTTGGGGCGATCCCGATCGTTTGTCGCAGCTGTTCCGCAATTTATTGCTGAATAGCCTAGCTTACACCGATGCCGGAGGTTGCCTGACCATTATCGGTTTTCTGGCGAAGGGGAAGTTGTGCCTGGAGTTTTCCGATTCGTCTCCGGCGGTGGCCGAAGAAGAGTTGGCCCGATTGTTCGAGCGTTTTTATCGTGTCGAAGGTTCGCGTAACAGAAATCATGGTGGAGCGGGACTAGGCCTGGCCCTATGTCAATCCATAGTCGAGGCTCACGGGGGGGATATTGCTGCCGCTCCTTCGGAATTGGGCGGCTTGAAGATCAGCGTCGGTTTGCCTGTTTATCAAGTCGCCGGGTGAAAGAGGGGTAATTGTCGTGGATATTTCATTTTTCAGTTCCAATCAATCGGTCCATAGCGTTTTGATCGTCGAGGACGAGGTGGAATTAGCGCAGTTGCAGGCCGACTATTTGCGTCACGCCGGATTCGATACCCACATCGTGCACGATGGGCGCGAAGTATTGCCGTGGCTGCAAGCCCATCCGACGGACTTGATACTGCTGGATCTGATGCTGCCTGGCATCGATGGCCTGATGTTGTGCGAAACCATACGCCGCGAGCGGGAAGTGCCTATCATCATGGTGAGTGCCCGCGTCGCCGAGGCGGACCGCTTGCTGGGTTTGGAAATTGGAGCCGACGATTATCTATGCAAACCCTTTAGTCCCAGGGAAATGGTCGCGCGGGTCAAGACCGTTTTGAGGCGCATCGCACCGAAGATGGGCGTTAATAACGTGGCCGGAATCAAATTAGATGCCGATACTCTGAAGGTTTCGCTGGGTGTGCGCGAAATCAGGCTGACGACGGTCGAATTTCAATTGCTGCAAGCGATGTGCAGCCAACCCGGCAAGATTTTCTCGCGCAGCCAGTTGATGGATAAAATTTATCAGGATCAACGTATCGTATCGGATCGGACCATAGACGGCCACATCAAAAAATTGCGTAAAAAACTGACGAAACTGTTGCCGGAGCGGGAGCTGATTAATTCCGTTTACGGGGCGGGTTACAGTTTCGAGTTTTAATATCCTGGCTCCGGGATATTTTCATATTCTTTTCACATTTGCTTCCTATTGCTTACAAATTGACCGGTTAATCTAACGGCTGATAAAGCAAACTCATTGCTTGGAATTTTACCTGATGCGAAGGCCGGAGAAACGTGGGATTCGGTTGAAAATATTTTTCTGAATTCATTGTGGCGAATATCGGAAGTTTCTCTTGACGGCATCCTTAAGCGTTAACACGTCTCACGTCGGGTTCGAGTTACCGGATGCTTCACCAGAACCTTGAGGTGTTGAGGTCTGGCGGGTAGCGAATTGTCGATAAGAAGGAGTTGAAATGAAAAATAGATTGGGGGCTTTGGCCGGAGTTTCACTGGTGCTGCCCTGGGCTACGGTCATCGCCGAAACAAGCCAGACCATGGATACTTTGCAAGTTACCGCGACCCCGGTAGACTGGTTGGACAATTGGTTGTCGGAGGATAGTAGCAGCAAAAAAGTACAAGATAGGACGGAACTTGGGCAACTCACCAAAACCACGCCGCAACCCGGCAGTATTCTGGATAGGGAGGAACTGGAAACCGTCAAATACGCCGATTTGCTGCGAGAGCAATTCAACCGGACACCCGGCGTCAGTCTGGTGCGCAACATGCGGATACCGGACGGCGGTAAATCTTATAGTTTGAATTTGGTCGACGGCATGGTGATCAACTCGCCGATGAGCCAGAGCTTCACGACGATGGATCAATTCAATCCGACCCAGATAGAACGCATCGAGATCATCCGCGGGCCGGGGTCTGTGTTATATCCCAGCAACAACATTGCCGGTTCCTGGAATTTGATCACCAAGGACCCTACGGCGACGCCGTTTTACTGGTTGTCTCAGGAATACGGCACAGACGATTTCTGGCGCACGCAAGGTTCTGCTAGCAACATGCTGACCAAGGACTTGGGTTATTTCGCCGGTTTCAGTTATATGAACCGCAATACCTTCAGTGAACGCCAGGAATCGGAGCGCGGTTCGGCCAGCGGTAAACTGGTTTACCAACCCGACGACGTCTCCAAATTGACCCTGCGCCTGGAGCATGTGGATTGGTACGAAGAAAGCGCCGGTTCGCTGACTCAGGATCAATGGGAGCAGAACTGGTTGCAGGCCAATCCCAATACCATGAATTTATATCAGGATTTCGAATACCTGACAGGTTCCGCCACGTATACCCGGCAAATCGGCGACGGCGGCGAGTTACTGCTGTCTTTCAACCGGCGAGAACAAAGCGGTTGGGATGCCAACTCGGGCGGCGGTTCCGGCGCTTCGAACGCGCGCATCAACGAAGTGGACAATGCCACCAATAACGGCCATGCGGTCTACCGCCAGGATTTCGACTTCGTCAAATCCAGGGTTTATACCGGCCTGGATGTCATCAACGGCACTCAATACACCAAGGTGTGGAATCGCGTTCAGAATCAATTCGAACGGACGACGCTGTCCTCCATTACCGAATCCAACGAGACCCAAATTGCGCCTTTCATTCAGTACGAATTTTCCCCGCTGAACGGGCTATTCGACGGCAAATCCCTGTGGTCGACTTTCGACAACTTGAGATTCAACTTTGGCTTGCGTCACGAGGAATATCAACAGGAAATCAATCAAATTCTCACGACGGCCGGCAGAGCTGGCGGCGTAGGAGACGATAATTACAAGCGCTTGATCAAAAAAGGCGGCTTGAGTTGGGAATATACCGACGATCACGTGCTATGGATGGGTATGGCCG
>JAQTYP010000164.1 GCA_028688235.1 Methylomonas sp. | reverse complement strand
CTCATGAAGCCTTGCTGGAGACAGGCGACAAGATCGAGAAGGAACAGATCAGTCAGTTCTTGAATAGTCAGCGCCTGCATATTCAAGACATGATCAATCTCGGCGAGCAGAAGGCCAATGCCCTGATGCAGAACCTGATTACCGATAGTGGCAACCGCATGATTGCCGTGATGACCGCTGAAATCAAGCGCATGGTACGTTTGAAAAAAATCAATCCCGGCATCAAGGATCAGGAAATCCAGCAACTGAAGGAAATGACTCTATTGGCGCATGAAAGCATACAGGACGCCCAGCTCAGGCTGGATGCCGTGCGCTTCGTGATCACCAGTTAGCCGGCGATCGGCGCCAATATTTTTAACTTGCTGCCGACAAGGCGTTAATCAGTGGGTTTTGATAAAAACGGTCGTTTCGTCGAGTTCGATGCATTCGAACATCAAGTCGTCGATGGAGCCATGAACATGATCGACATAATGCAGACCGCACTCGTCGTCGGTGATCTGATGCTTTAAAATGCCGTGTACACAAAACGGCGTATTTGATTCGGGCAGCGTCATGTGGATTTTGATGTTGCCCATCATATTCGCGGCGATCGGTTGTTTCAGTTTGACACGGATACCGCTGTAGCTGATATCCAGAATGTCCGCTTCCAGCGCAATTTCCTGGTTTTCCGAATTGAAAACCAGACCGGCCTGCAGGCCTCTGGGTTTTATGCGCTTGTGGTTGCGTTTTTCAATGTTCATGTTTCCTCCTGTTTCTAGCAGATAGTCCCGGTGGCCCATGCGTGTGCTTTTTGTCGGCCAGACTGAATTGTAGATTTTTTTTTAAAAAAAACCATCTTTTCTCAATACATTTTAATTTGTCGCTTTTGTCGCGACACCAAACCAAGGTCATTCCATGTTGTTTTCAGAGTTAGGGCTGTCGGAGCAATTGCTGCGAGCCGTCGCCGAACAAGGCTATCAAACACCGACGCCGATTCAGGCTCAGGCCATTCCTGTTATTTTACAGGGCCGCGACGTATTGGCCGGCGCGCAGACCGGTACCGGAAAAACCGCCGGTTTTACGTTGCCGTTATTGTATTTATTGCAGCAGCAGCCGCTTCCGCAAAGGCCGCGGCCGGTTAGGGTGTTGATCTTGACGCCGACCCGCGAGCTGACGATGCAAGTCTACGACAGTGTCAGGACCTACGGCAAGCATCTGCCGTTTTTCGCCGAAGCGGTTTTCGGCGGCGTCAGTATCAATCCGCAGATTCAAAAAATGCAGCGAGGCACCGACATCGTCGTCGCCACGCCGGGTCGTCTGCTGGATCTGATTCAGCAACGGCATCTGGACTTATCGAGTGTGCAATATTTTGTGCTGGATGAGGCCGACCGCATGTTGGATATGGGCTTCATCCGCGATATTAAGAAAATTATCGGCTTGTTGCCGCAAAAACGCCAAAACCTGTTTTTTTCCGCGACTTATGCGCCGGAAGTCAGTGCCTTGGCCGAGCAGATATTGAACGATCCGGTCGCAATCGCGGTGGCCAGACGCAATGCAGCCGCCGAGACGGTGTCGCAGTTGATTTACCCGGTCAAGCGGGAAAACAAGCGTGAGCTGCTGGCGTTTTTGATCGGAGATGGCCATTGGCAGCAAGTGCTGGTGTTCGTCAGAACCAAACATGGGGCGGATCGTTTATGCAAGCAATTGATCAAGGACGGTATACGCTGTGCCGCCTTGCATGGCGATAAAAGTCAGGGGGCACGGGTGCGGGCATTGGATGAATTCAAACAAGGCAAAGTCACGGCATTGATTGCGACCGACATTGCGGCTCGAGGTCTGGATATCGATCAGTTGCCGCATGTGGTCAATTTCGATTTGCCGCAAGTGGCGGAAGACTATGTGCACCGCATCGGTCGTACCGGAAGGGCCGGAGCCGAAGGGCAGGCTATTTCTCTGGTCGATCCGGAAGAGGCCAATTTATTGGCCGGTATCGAAAAATTGTTGAAACGGCAAATTCCACGCGTAGCCGATACCGGTTACGAAGGGGTCACATTGGATGTCAACGTCGCCAAACCCAAGCCGCAACAAACGGCCAAATCCGCGACCAAATCCCAAACGGGGCGGCGTCCATCCAGACCGGGTGGGTCCGAAAGCCGGGGCCGGGCCCGTAAATCCGAAACTGCTGCCAGACCCGTCACGCGCCAACGCTCGGGCAATCGCTAGATTCATGCTCGAAGATGTGGATAGCCAGCCAGATGCACATGGGGGTGTTGCTGGTCCAATCCACTCTGTGTTTGCAATGGGCCGGTATCAGCAAATAATCGCCGGCTTTGACGTCGACCGGGTCTGCGTCGGCGAAACTGAGCCGGGCTTGACCTTGCAGCAACATGACCCACTCGGTTTGCGGCTGATCGTACCAACCCTGCTCGGGGCTATGATGGTTTTGAGACAGTATGCGTTCGATGCGGACGGTGGGATTTAGAAACAACGTCTGGCATAATTCCAAAGGCAGTTCTTTGGGAATGTCGGCAAACAGAGAGGTGGGGCTGATGTTCATATCTCATTCCAGTTGGCAAGAAGGACAAAGGAAACAGGATGTCGAATTTGCCGCTACTATGGCCGGCGTTTTTTGTAGGGCTTCGTCAGTACCAATCAATTGTCGAAGCACAGGCATGTTTATGATCGATTGGCGGCATTGGCGTTGTCAGCAACTTGAACCAATATCCAGGGTTTGACTACGACGGCCCAAACGGTGGCCTTGCTAGCTAACCAGTCCTGTGCTTGTTGATCGGACACGGGAGCTATTAGCCTCTGCGTTAACCAGTCTTCGACCTGTATTTTGTTGTCGATTGAAAATTGAAAGGCGACTTCGACCAAATCCAGCTCCGGTGCGATGGCGACCGCCAAGCCGGCGGCAAAAAAACGTTGCAACTCCGTCCAGGGGATTTGCGAGGTTTCCAGATTGACCTTGGCTTTTTCCAGTTCGCTGAGACTGACAGGCATTTTTCGGTTCCGGTTCCGGGGTAGATGTTGTAGACTTCGCGGCTATTTTATCGCAACTTGTTTCGAAACAGACGGGTGAGGAGTCAGTCATGTCACTTTTGAGTTCATTTAAAAAGCGTTCGATCCTGGATGCAGCCATCAAACAGGTGGCGCAAGCTCGAAAAAGCGAAGCCGGCAAGGCCGAGCAACTCTATAAAAGTGCCTATCAAGGCTTTGCCAGTGTAATCGCCGATAATCTGATGTTCTCGGACGCCCTGTATCACTGGGGATTTGCGCTGTTGCACGAAGCCAGGGCCGATTCTTCTATCGACGCAGCCATAGAGAAATACGAAGACGCCATCTCGAAATTTTCGTTTTGTTTGCTGACTAATCCGAATTATTTGGGCGCGGCGATCGACGGCGGGGTGGCCTTCATGGAGCTGGCACGCTTGAGTCCTGACGAGGGTAAGTCTGGCCTGTACGGCTTGGCGGAAGATTTTTTCGAAAAAGCCAACAAGATCCAAAAAGATAGTGCCGCCTATAATCTGGCCTGTATCTATGCCTTGCGAGGTGATCAGGATGCCTGCCTACAGGCATTACAGCAAGCCAAAGAGCGAGGCAGTCTGCCGGATATCGGCAACATCCTGGAAGATGTCGATTTGGATAATGTCAAGCAGGCGCAATGGTTCGTCGATTTCATGGAAGCACTGAAATCCCGGCCGGAACCGGCGCGGGAAAAATTAAGCGATGTCGAGATCAATTCCGAACCTAAGTTCAAACTGAAGAAAAGCGAAAATTTCGATTACTACGCCTCGGATAAGTAGGCCTCCTGACTCCATCGTCATGGTCAGAAAACCATGACATTCCAAAGATTATCCCAGGCAAGCGGCCAGTATTGCCCGCAATTTTTTTAACCCCAGTTCGCGGGTCAGTTTGATGTTGCGGGCCGGGATATTTTCAGGGTCGGGATAATTTGCAATCGCTTGCTCGATACTGGCTTCGCGAATGATGTGTAGCATGGGGTAGGGCGAGCGGTTGGTATAATTGTCCGCATCGTTGTTGTCACCCCCGTCGCTTTCGAAACGATATTCGGGATGGAAACTGGCCAATTGATAAATACCTTCATAGCCTTGGGCAATCAAAAGCTGTTCGGCAATTTCCAGCATGTCCAGATAATCCTCGAAATCTTCGAACATTTCCGGAAGGATCAGCAGCGTCGTTTCCGTCTCCGGGTGATTGTCGAGATGGATGCATTCCGCTACCAGTGTTTGTAGTGCGTTTTCGAGATTGTCCGTTCGTTCGACTCGATAGCGAATGCTGTCCCGTTGCTGCTCGCGGCGGGCAAAGGGGCAAATATTGAAAGCGATGATGAAGGTGTTTAGCCAGTTTTTTGTGGCGCCAATAACGTGTTGATCGGTCATGGGAATAGGAAAGGTGTTAAATAAAGCGGCAATTTGCGCGATCTGTTTGCTCTTGCAGGTGTCTGCCGCCGCTCAGGCCCAAGTCTATGAGTGGTTGGACAAACAAGGGCGGCATCATTATTCCGATCGAGAGCAGGATCGCGCTCGGATTTTAGCAGTTCAACCGGCTAATGATGCTTACCATTTCGTGGAAAAAGTATTCGACGGCGACACGGTATTGCTTGGCGACGGACAAAAGGTCAGGCTGTTAGGTATTAATACGCCGGAAGTGGCGGGCAGGAACAAGGCGGCGGAGTCGGGTGGAGAGGAAGCCAGGGCTTGGTTGCGGCAGCGGTTGACACACAGAAAGGTGAGGTTGGAGAGCGATGTCGAAAGCCGGGATAAATACGGGCGGACTTTGGCTTATGTATTTACCGAAGATAAACAGCATATCAATCTGGAATTAGTGCGGCAGGGTTTGGCCTTCGTCAATATTTACCCGCCGAATTTGAAGTATGTCGACCGGCTGCTGGCGGCGCAACAAGAGGCCGAGCGGGCTGGACTGGGTATCTGGCGTGACCCTGAATATGCGCCTACACAGGCTGTGCGATTAAACGCAACTAACTATAGAGGCTGGAAACGGGTGACGGGTAGGGTGCTCGGGCTGAAGAAGACGGTAAAATACAGTTATTTGCAGTTTTCCGATCATGTTGCCGTAAGGATAGAAAACAAGATTTTAGCTGCGTTACCGCCGTTGTCGGGTTATGTGGGTAAAAATGTCGAGGCCAGAGGATGGGTGGCTAAGAGTAAGGATCGTTTTATCGTGCCTGTCCGCCATCCGGGTGATATGAAAATGTTGTCCGCTTGGGAGCGATAAGGGCGGTGGCTTAAAGTCTTTGCTCGGCCGCCAAATCCAACAAGCCCCCGTGCCTTGCCTGCTTTGCTTTCAGTGTAAAATAACTGCGGTCGAAGTCGTCCCGGCTTGCGCAAATGTTTCCCGCTTTCGCGAAAAGCGAAATTGAACGAAAAATTTTTTATCGATAAGAAAAAGTGATGAGCATAAGAACCCGATTTGCCCCAAGCCCCACCGGTTATCTGCACGTTGGAGGCGCCAGAACTGCGTTGTTTTCATGGCTTTATGCGCGTAAGCACGGAGGAAGGTTTATCTTGAGAATCGAGGATACCGATCTGGAGCGATCTACTCAGGAATCGGTCAATGCGATACTGGAAGGCATGACTTGGCTGGGATTGGAGTACGACGAAGGGCCGTTTTACCAAACCCACCGCTTCGATCGCTATAAAGAAGTCATTCAGCAATTGCTGGATCAAGGCGATGCCTATTATTGTTATTGCAGCAAGGAGGAGTTGGAAGCCTTGCGTGAACAACAAATGGCCAATAAGGAAAAGCCTCGTTATAACGGCAAATGCCGACACGGTGTTGAAGGTGATGGCGAGCGGGTCATTCGTTTCAAAAATCCTGAAAGCGGGGAAGTGGTCATCGACGATCTGGTCAAGGGGCGCATCGTGGTAGCCAATAAGGAGTTGGACGATCTGATCATTGCCCGCTCTGACGGCACGCCGACTTATAACTTGACGGTGGTGGTCGACGATATGGATATGGGGGTCAGCCATGTCATTCGCGGTGACGATCACGTCAACAACACGCCTCGGCAGATCAATATTCTGAAGGCATTGGGGGCGCAGTTGCCGGTTTATGCCCATGTGCCGATGATACTGGGGTCGGATGGCGCGCGGCTATCCAAACGCCATGGCGCAGTCAGTGTCATGCAGTATCGCAACGACGGCTATTTGCCTGAAGCGTTGCTGAATTATTTGGTGCGCTTGGGTTGGTCCTATGGCGACAAGGAGTTGTTCAGTATCGACGAAATGATACAGTTGTTCGACTTGGAAAAGGTCAACGTTTCCGCATCGACCTTTAATACCGAGAAATTGCTGTGGCTGAACCATCAATACATCATGAACGGCGATCCGGTGCACGTGGCACACCATTTAAGCTGGCATCTTGGCGAGCGTAACATAGATCCAAGCACCGGGCCGGCATTGGCTGAAGTCGTCAAGGCGCAGCGCGAGCGCTGTAAAACGCTGGTCGATATGGCCGATCAAAGTTTGTATTTTTATCGCGATTTCGAAGTCTATGACGAAAAAGCCGTCAAGAAAAATTTCAAAGCTGGCGTAGACGATATCTTGCAGCATTTATGGAGCCGGTTCGATGCAGTCGATGATTGGCAGGCAGAAACGTTACATCATGTGGTGTTGGACAGCGCCGAACAACTGCAATTGAATCTCGGAAAAGTCGCTCAACCCTTGAGGGTGGCGGTTTGTGGCAGTGGCGTGTCGCCGGCTATCGACATCACTCTCAAATTGCTGGGTAAGGAGAAAACTCTGGATAGAATTGCGCGCGCGATACAATTCATAAAAAATAACTAGACAGGATAAAAAATACCTGTATAATGGGTCTTCTCAACTACGGGGCCATAGCTCAGCTGGGAGAGCGCTTGCATGGCATGCAAGAGGTCAGGAGTTCGATCCTCCTTGGCTCCACCAAGTAGTTGATGTTTAGTTCCTTGTGTCCCCATCGTCTAGTGGCCTAGGACACCGCCCTTTCACGGCGGTAACCGGGGTTCGAACCCCCGTGGGGACGCCACTTCTCAGGCATTAAACGTTCAGAAATCAGCAGTTCGCTGCTCAGTCTTAGTCCCCATCGTCTAGTGGCCTAGGACACCGCCCTTTCACGGCGGTAACCGGGGTTCGAACCCCCGTGGGGACGCCACTTTGCAAGGTTGGCAAATTTATCTTCTTATTTCAACGCTAATTTTCTGGTAATTCACCGTTTGGCCATTTTGAAAAAAATGATTGCTTGAAGGGGATTTGCTACCCTTTACCGAAAGTCGGTTGGCTACGAAAAGTACGGCGCGGTCGATGAGTGCCGTGAACACAAGTTATGTGTGTTTGACGGCAGCATCCTTGCTGTCGTCATTCTCGCCCGGCGCGTCCCGCGCCTTTTAAAAGAGGCGGGGGCTATCGGTAAATAACTCGCTCCGTGC
>JAQTYP010000163.1:3136-7428 GCA_028688235.1 Methylomonas sp. | reverse complement strand
CACAGCCACAGCCACAGCCACAGCCACAGCCACAGCCACAGCCACAGCCACAGCCACAGCCACAGCCACAGCCACAGCCACAGCCACAGCCACAACCACAACCACAACCACAACCTCAGCCACAGCCACAGCCGGGTGGTGGCGATAGCAACGGTAACAATTCAGGCGGATCGAGTTCAGGTGGTAATACCGTCGTCAATTCCGGCGACTCGAATAACATTACCAACCAGACATTGGGTTATGCCAACCAAAACGAAGATGGCAACTCGATAGTCATTGGCGACGATACTGGCGAATCCCCAAACGGCCAAAAAACCATTACGCTGGCCTCGTGCAGCCAGGCTGAAAATGCCGATTTGGGCCGCGGTTCTCCAGAATCGGCTTCCAATGCCAGCACCGATAGCCAACAGAGCTGTGGCGCTCAATGATGCACGGCGCGCTCAACCCAAGCAAAGGGTTGAGCGCATTTCTTCTTTTTGGTGAGTGTTGTGCCGACCTTCGAATTGCTTCGATCATTCTATTGCGCAAGCCTGCTGGCTGTATTTTCAGGTCAGCTCTTGGCCGCCCTCCCCAATCCGCATCCCATTATTCGAGTCGATAGCAGCACCCACGCCGGTCCGATTTACTGGGCGGAACCTTTTTCCAACGACAACCGCATCGCCACTGCCTCCTACGACAAAACGATACGCATCTGGCGCGCACGCGACTTAAAACCACTTCAGACACTGAGAGTTCCCATTGAAGTCGAGCGCGATGGAAAGTTGGGTTACATCACGGCTTCTCCTAATGGCGGATTATTAGCGGTCGGGGGATGGACATGCTGGGATTGGGAACAAAAAGGTTGCGTGTATTTATTCGATGCAACCAAGGGCAATTTGGTAAAACGCTTAGGTGGACTACCCAACATCATCGGTAATCTGAGTTTTTCGCCGGACGGCAAAGTTTTGGCGGTGGGCATGCACGGCGACGGCGGGGTGGCGTTTATCGATACTCACTCCTATGCCACCTTAGGACAAGACCAAGAATACGGCGAGCGCGTCACCGGCTTGGCTTTTTCTTCCAATGGCTACGCCGTGGCCGGCGCCCTGGATGGCTACCTCAGGGTTTACGATGCGTCGTTCAAGCTGGCTGCGCGCGTGCAAATTCCCGATGTCAAACTGATAGGCGCCACTTATTTTTCTAATGATAATAATCATCTGCTAGTTGGCGTCTACGACAGTCCGTCCATTCGCATTCTGTCGTTCCCACAATTGCAGGTCGAGCAAATTTTGAGCGTACCCAACGAACAAACTCAGACTTCGTTACGCAATGCCATTTGGAGCCGTTCCGGTGAGTTTATTTACGCCCTCGGCGACTCCAACGATACCCAGGAGGCCCATATTTTTCGTTGGGCCATCAACAATCCCACAAACTACGAAGTCATTAACATAGCGACACATCGGATTCAATCGATGAGGCCTTATGGGCAACATGGTCTGGTATTCTCCACCGAAGATGCCACGATTGGCATTGTCGATGATACGGGAAAGCTGGCTAGAATCAATGATTCCAGGCTGGTCGAGTTTCCTCAGATGAGCGAGGCCTTGCAAATATCGGCAGATGCCAAGACAGTCACATTCCCTCTGAATCAAACTGCCGATCAGTTGGTGGCGTTTAACATCGACGATTTGTCGATAACGTTCAATACCGCATTACCTATCAAAGTCGATTCTCAGAACATAGACTCAGGCAAAATTGGCTTAACTGATTGGCGCAACTCGCAAACACCAGCTATCAATGGCGTCAAATTGCCTTTGGAACCGTTCGAAGTCAGCCGTTCATATGCTGCGGCACCGAATGGCAAAGCCATCTATCTGGGCACCGAATGGGCCTTACGCGCCTACGATAAAACCGGCCAGCTTTTGTGGCGCAGCGCCATGCCGGGCGTGGTTTGGAATATCAAAGTCAGCAAGGATGGCCGCTGGGTTTTGGCCACCTTATCTGATGGTACTGTTCGTTGGTATCGCGCATCGGATGGCAAGGAAACAATGGCATTGTTCGTTGATCCCAAATCCCACGAATGGGTGCTTTGGCGGCCGGACGGTTATTATGCGTCATCGGAAAATGGCGACAATTTGATCGGCTGGCATGTGAACCGGGGAATGGATGAGGCGCCAGATTTTTATCGCGCCGTGCAATTTGAGCGGCAATTTTATCGGCCGGATTTACTGCGTGCTCAGTTAGGGACGATCGGAATGAGCATACAACCGGACGCTAGCCGCCAAACTTCGACAGCTGAGTCGGCACGAAAAACCAGATGGGCAACGATTGGTTTAGTTAAATCTCAAACAAACACCCTAGCCGCGACATCCACGGTTACGTTGAGCCAACTGAACGAGATAGCTCCACCGAGGATTCGCATTGTTTCGATAAAATCCGTGAAAAATGACGAAGGAACCGAGGAACTGGAGCTAACCGTCGATGCGGAAAAAAACAGTCATCCAATGCTGGATGTGACTGTTTACTCTAATTTACTACCTGTAGCCGCCAATAAAGAACGCATTCTAGCTGCAAGCGAGGCCGACAAATTTAGCCGTACCTTTCGCTTCCCTATCAATATCGGCGATAACTTGATCAGAGTAGAAGTCAATAATGGGGTTTCCTTAGGGCTAACCGAGCAATGGATCGAAAGCTCGTCGATGCAACAAGAGACACCACCAAAAGGCAACTTGTACGTACTATCGGTTGGGGTTGATCGTTTTGAACGGATTTCATCCAACGATAAAGAGAAAGTCCCCGATCTTAAATATGCGGCAAATGATGCAGTCAAGTTATCCGAATTATTGCAGAATGCCGCCGTTGAATCGGAGTTTGAACAGGTTCATGTTCAGATACTGTCTGAGGGCTCCTATGTAAAACCTTCCAGACAAAACATACTGGAAGCCCTCCGCCTGTTCGAACAAGCCGGTCCTAACGATACCGTATTATTATTTTTGGCTTCTCACGGCTTTAGTGACGATACTGGCAATTATTATTTTCTGCCTAAAGACGGTGAATATGGTGATGTCGAATCTGTTCTATCCGGCCGTAATTTGACAGGTAAAGCCCCGTCGTTACTGAGTTGGACTGACTTTCTGGATGGCATGCGCAAGGCATCAGGCAGGCGTGTGATGATAGTGGATACTTGCCAAGCCAAAAACGTGTTTGGTGAATTCGATTCCAGATCGCTGCGTAAACGCTCAGCCGCAGCACTATTCCCGTTACTATTGGCATCCAAAGGTGACGAACTGTCCCAAGAATACGAACCCGCCCAGCATGGTTTGTTTACGCATGCCTTGCTGGAGGGCTTGCGTGGAATGGCTGATGTTAATCATGATAGAAAAATCACAGTGACAGAACTACATGACTTTGCAGTGCCTTTGGTAGAAAAGTTACATAACCCGTCAGCAGGGTCGCAAACGCCGCAAATGATTGCGCCTGGGTTATTAGAGAATATTGCACTGCCAATGAGCCATTAAGAGTGCTACTGCAATGCTCGCCTGATGATACTGCTTAACGCCGGCAAATTTCGCGCTTGAAACATCGCCCCATGTAATCCGGGTACATGGGCTGTCTTCAGTCTGTCTCCCAATAACCGGAACCAACCGGCATAAAACCAGCAGCCAAACAAGCGCAGTCTATCGGTCATGATCAGTAAAACCTCGCCCTTAAATGGCCGAACACGATGCCGATTCAGGCCGGCTAATTGGGCGATAATACCGGGATCGGTCAGCATAGCCTGCAGCTTGCGGTCATTTAACGTGATCCGGTTCAAAAGCAACCGCCCCGACAACCATTGCAGCATCTTGAACAGCCAATGGGACTGTAAAGGCCAACGCGGATAGACGGTATCCAGCAAAATCAAGCGACGCGGGGCCGTTCCCATCCGTTCCAACTGGCGAGCGGTTTCCAATGCCGTAACGCCGCCGATGGAAAAGCCGGCCAAAAAAATATTTCCATCGGGATTGCGCCTGATCTCGCGCACATACTCCTGGGCGATAGTCTCCAGACTGGTTTGCCCCGAAAGTGCCCGGGGCGGCAATAACATATGAACCATACAACAGCCAGCCATCGCGTCCGCCAAGGCCTGAAACCGCAGCCTATCGCCCTCCCCCGATGCCGCCAAATAGAGGTGAGTGCTATGTTTCTCTTTGCTCAACGTGCACAGCGTGGATCGGGCGGACTGGTCATCCGCCCGCGTTAGCTGCATAGCCTGCATCGCCACGGTAGGATAGGCCATTAAAAATGCGATGGAATGCCGCTCTCCTGTCATG
>JAQTYP010000163.1:0-3126 GCA_028688235.1 Methylomonas sp. | reverse complement strand
CATGGCCTCCATGGCGGCCAGCAAGCTGATCGCCGTCAGCGAATCGGTATTTTGCTCGAAAAAACTGTCTTCCGGGCCCAAGTGGGGATTTTTTAAAATCTGCCGCCAAACAGCCAGCAATCGTGTCTCCAGGCCGCTGGCCGGCGGACGTTTCGCTTGTTGGGTTTTGGCTGTCAATTCGGGAAGCGGCAAGAGGTCATAGGCTATTTTTCCGACAGGCGTCAGCGGAATAGACTCCAACACGACGATAGCCCGCGGCTGCATATAGTCCGGAAGGCGTTGGCGCAAATAGGCCGATAACGCGGTTTGCAAAACGCCACCCCCATCGCCACTGGCTTCGACGTAGGCCATCAAACACTTTTGACCACAATGCAATGCGCTAACGACGGCCGCCCGCTTGACGCCATCCACTTGCAGCAACACGTTTTCGATTTCGGCAGGTTCGATACGATAACCGCTGATTTTCACCTGCCTGTCCAGCCGTTCGGAAAAATACAATAGTCCGTCGGTACCGATATAACCGCCATCGCCGCTCCGGTAAAGGCGTTCGCCTTCCCGTTCGGCATAAGGATTGGGAACGAAGGCAAGCTCGGTCATGCCGGCTTGCTCGAAATACCCCCGGCCGACTCCGGCACCACCGATGACGATTTCACCCGGCACCGCCAGCGGCAACAACTTCAGCCGGCTATCGACGATGAATATCTGCGTCTGATCCAGCGGCTTGCCCAACGGCAACGACGACGCGTCGTCACTACCGCAGGCCCATGCGCTCGCCAATATCGTGGTTTCGGTCGGTCCGTAGACGTTGTACAACCTGGCACCGGTACGCTCGATAAAAGCTTTGGCCAAATTCGCGGGCAGAATTTCGCCGCCGCAACAAGCCACCCGCAATGCGATGTCGGCCGAATCGGGAAGGCCCTGCAACAACAGCCGCAAACTGCTCGGCACCAAAGCCAGCGCATTGATTTTCGAGGTGACGACGAATTCGGCAATGGCCTCGGCCGTCAAACGCTGCCAAGGCGCCAACACCAGACACGCCCCCTGAGTCAGCGCCAGCAAGATTTCGATCATGGACGGATCGAAGTGGCTCTGTATGCTTTGCCCTACCCTGTCGTCCGGCGTAATCGCAAAGGCCTGCTGCAGCCAAGCCAGCCTCGCCGATAAGGCCGAATGATGAATCATGACGCCTTTCGGGAGGCCGCTGCTGCCGGAGGTATACATCAGATAAGCCAAATCATCCGGGCTCTGTTCCTCCGTATGCAAGGGCGGTTCCCGCCTCGAAATCGCCAGGCAGTCGACCTGCAGGATGTTATCGTGCAATCCGCTTAATCGGTCGCTGTTGGCATCGACCATCAGCAACAGGCGCGCGCGACTTTGCCGTAACAAGCCCTCGATACGCTGATTGGGGCTGTCGCTGTCGATAGGCAGATAAACGGCACGAAGTTTAAAAATGGCCAGTAGCCCAACGATGCCTTCGAGGCATCTAGGCATGCACACGGCGACGATATCGCCGCTCCGGCAACCTCGTTGCGATAATTCTTCGCCCAAGCGATCGCTAAGTTCATCCAACTGACCATAAGTCAAGCGACGTTGCCCCTGTTCTAGCGCTATCGCTTCCGGCTGCCGAGCGACCCACTGCCGGAATTGGGCAATGACACTGACAAAAGCCGGCAAAGGCTGGGGCGAGTTGAAACGGCGGAAAATAATGGCTTTTTCTTCGTCCGGTACCAAGTCTATTTCTGCGAGCGGCACTGCAGGCGTAGCTATCAATTGCCGGAGCACGAACTGTAAACGTCGAGCCAGCAGGTCCAATTCGTCGGGCTTGAAACAGGTTTCGGCACCCTCCAAGACAATTTCTACGTCGTCGCCGGGGCTAAACTCACAAACGGTCACGGCCAAAGGATATCGCGCGACACCGCTGAAGAGTTGCTTGGCGTTGACGACCGCTTCCCCGAAACGCACGGCGTAATCCTGCTTTTCATACGACATCACCAGATCGAATAAGCTCTCCCTCTGGTTTTTCAACAATTGCAGGCGTTGAGCGATCGCGGTTAACGGGTAACGCTGGTGTTTATGTAACTGCCGTATCGAGGCGCTGACATGGCGGAGCAGTTGACTCGGGTTGGAATCCGGATCGATGGTAATCACCAACGGCGATAAACCGGCAAACACGCCCAAGACTTTTTTGAAACGGGCGCCGCTTCGATTCAAAACGGGTATGCCAACCGTGACTTGTGACTGCTGCCGGATGCGGGCGAAATAGAGACAAAGTGCGCTGAGCAAAACATGATAAGTCGTAGCCTGATGTTCTAATGCCCATGCAGTCAACCGATCGTAGAACCCCCTGTCCAGATAAAAGCGCTTTAGATGGGCGCGTGTCGTTTCGGTTGCCGAGGCAATGGGATATTTAGGCGGAATCAAGGGTTCCGGCAATACCGGCAGATGCTTTAGCCAAAACGCCGCATCGCGCCGGTAGGCATCGGACTGGGCATAGCACCGCTCCTGCTCGACGAAATCCCTATAGCCTGCCACTTCGGGCATAGCCATCTTTCGCCCTTCCAGTAAGGCATTATAGAGTTCCGCCAAGCGATCGATCACGACTTTGGTAGACCACCCGTCGGCAAACAGGTGGTGGTATTTGGTCAACAAGGCATGCTGGGCATCGGCTATCTTTACCAATGCGAACTGCCAGTAAACCATGTCCTTCCCAATGGCAAAGCACTCGCTGAATCTATCCTGCAACCAGTCTGCAGCCGCCGCTTCCGGATCGGCGGCATTCGACATATCCAGCAACGGCAGTTGTACATCCAGATGCTTGCGTACACTCTGTAAAATCCGCTCATTGCCGTAATCGATCGTGAGGCGTAACGCATCGTTTTGCTCGACTAGCATCTGCAAAGCCTGTTCGAGCAGCGCGTAATCCAGTTGGCCGAATATCATCAAGCGGCCGCCGATGTTATAGACCGAACTATGCGGCCGGGCTATCTGGTCGAACCAGATGGCTTGCTGAATCGGCGACAATTCGAAGTATTGGACATCGGCGTCGTTGGAATCGGGCATCATCGGAAAGGTTGATTGGGGATATGCCATTACGAGGTGGTGGCCGGCTCCGCATGCGGCCTGGCG
>JAQTYP010000162.1 GCA_028688235.1 Methylomonas sp. | reverse complement strand
GACCTTTCTGTCGTCCAGCAAAACTTCTATACCCGCATTCAATAAATCGGAATAAATTTTTTCCACCGTGTCCTTCAGACGGTCGGATTTGTACATATTCATCGGGCAAATGGCGACCTGAAAGGGGGTCAGTTCGTTGGGCCAGATAATCCCGCGTTCGTCATGGCCTTGTTCGATGGCGGCAGCAACGACGCGTGAAATGCCTATGCCATAACAACCCATGGTCATGATTTGATTTTTGCCGGCCTCGTTGACAATCGCGGCATTCATCGCTTCGCTGTATTTGTTGCCCAGTTGAAATATATGCCCGACTTCGATTCCGCGGGCAATTGTTAAATGGCCATTGCCGTCCGGGCTGGGATCGCCTTCGACGACCATGCGCAAATCCGCTATCCTTTCCGGCAACGGCAGATCGCGTTGCCAGTTAACGCCACTGTAATGTTTGCCGTCTTGATTGGCGCCGCAGACGAAGTCTGACATCACGGTAGTGCCGCGGTCGGCGATGATGGTCATATTCAAACCTATAGGACCGATGGAGCCGGGTTTGCATCCGCATGCGGCCATGATTTCTTCGTCACCGGCAAATTGTAAAGGCGTTGCTACGCCGGGGAGCTTTTCGGCCTTGATGGCATTTAGTTCGTGATCGCCGCGCAGCAGTAAGGCGATTAAAGTATTGTCTTCGCCTCTGACGATCAAGGTTTTCAGACATTGCTCGGCACGGATGCCGAAAAATTGGCTGACTTCGGCAATGCTATGCTGGTCGGGTGTATCGACCAATGTCAATGTTTGCGCGGGTTCCGGGCGTGAGCCTTGCGGCATCAGGGCTTCGGCTTTTTCGACATTGGCGGCATAATCGCTGCCGTCGGAGAAAGCGATAGCATCTTCGCCGGAATCTGCGAGCACGTGGAATTCATGTGACACCGCCCCGCCTATCGCGCCGGAGTCTGCAATCACCGCGCGAAACTTCAAGCCGAAACGATTGAATATATTGGTGTAGGTTCGATACATCAGATCGTAGGTTTGTTGTAGCGACTCCTGGTCCAAGTGAAAGGAGTAGGCGTCTTTCATGATAAATTCGCGCGAACGCATCACGCCGAAACGGGGGCGAATTTCGTCCCGGAATTTAGTCTGGATTTGATAATAGGTGATCGGTAGTTGTTTATAGCTTTTTAGTTCGTTGCGGGCCAGATCGGTGATGATTTCTTCGTGGGTAGGCCCTAAGCAAAAATCCCGGTCATGCCTGTCTTTCATGCGCGCCAATTCCGGGCCGTATTTTTCCCAGCGGCCGGTTTCCTGCCATAATTCGGCGGGTTGCAACGCGGGCATCAATACTTCCAGGGCGCCGGCTCTGTTCATTTCGTCGCGGGTGATTTGCTCTACTTTGCGTAGCACCCTGAGGCCGAGTGGTAGCCAGGTGTAGATGCCTGCAGCCAGTTTGCGGATCAAACCGGCCCGTATCATCAGCTTGTGGCTGGCGATCTCGGCATCGGCAGGCGTTTCTTTTACGGTGCTCAGAGGAAATTGTGATGTGCGCATATCGTTGAAAAAGTTGAGTCGATAAAGCCGCATTTTACCGTTTAACGGGCCGGCTGAGAATTTTCACTGGCGTATTTTTATTTTGAATCTTATGATATTTGGGTGGGTTTGCTTAATTTTGGAAAATTTGGGGCACTTGGCCGGCGCGGTCTTCGATAGATAGGATGAAATGATTAAGGTTTTGTTGGTTGACGACCATGAGTTGGTGAGAAGCGGAATCGAGGCATTGTTGAATGCAGTCGAAGATATTCTCGTGGTTGCGGTTTGCGAGTGCGGGGAAAAAGCCTTGCAAACGATATCGATCGAGCCGCCGGATGTGGTGCTGATGGATGTGAATATGCCCGGGATGGGGGGATTCGAGGCCTGCCGACGGATTTTGCAGGGATTTCCCGGCGTCAGGATCATTGGTTTGTCGGTACATAATGGCGGGCCTATTCCTCAACAGTTGCTGAAGCTCGGGGTCGGTGGCTTCGTGTCAAAGGCCTCGCCGGTCAGCGAGATGGTGACGGCGATCAGAACCGTCATGGCGGGAAAGCGTTATTTGTGCCAGGACGTGGCCAGTAATTTGGTCTTCGAGTCTATGGAGAGTGATGAAGCTTCGCCGTTTTTCCAACTCTCTCAGCGGGAAGCCGAAGTCGCGCAAATGATTTTAAGGGGAAAAAGCATTCAGGATATCTCCGAAGCCCTGAAGTTGAGCGATAAGACCGTCAATACCTATCGCTACCGCTTGTATGCCAAATTGAACATCAAAAACGATGTCGAACTGACTCACCTGGCGGTGAAGTATCATTACTTCGAAACGATTTAAAGGCCTAGTCCGACCGCTTGGGTCGGGCAAGGTAGAAGATTAAACCAGGGTGCGGGCTTTATTAAAGGCTTCCTTAAAGTCGATGAATACCGGCTTGTCCGTTTTCAGCATTGATTTAAGCAGTTCGTGTTGCAGTTGGTATTTGACATTACCCACCGCTAAGGCGCCAACACCGACGGCATTGGGTGCTTGAGTAGCAAATTTCAACGGCGCGGCCATATCGTTTGATTCTACGCCTTCGATTCCGGCCGGAGGCACGGCGTTGACGTCGCCGGCCACTTTTAGGTATTGGGTCTTTGCTAATACCGATGCGCTTAAAACCCGTATGCCTGCTTTGGCCGTACAAAAAACGATATCGGCATCCGCCAATAAGGCGATTTTTTCGGCATCGTTTCCAGCCACGGCTCCAGTCAATTTAGCGTTGAAGCGGCGATTGTATTGTTTAGCCGAGTCGTTGGCGGTATCGATGGACAAATGATCGACTAAGAAGGTGTCGGCACCTTGCAACGAGGCAATGATGCCGGTAGCAATGCCGACCGGTCCGGTACCGCCAAAAACCAAAGCCTTACAATCTTTCAGCTCCTTGCCGTGGAGTTGCCGCAAGGCTTTTTCCACGCAGGCCACCAGGGCGGCGGCAGTCGTGTAAGCTCCGCTGGGGTCGGCAAAAACCGAAACCTCGAAAGGAGGTACCATGGCCGGTTTGGTGGCTTCCAGCATGTCTATAGCCAAGCCGATATCGCGGCCGCCGATAAAGATAGCGGTTTTTTTGATGCCGGATGGGCTGCGGGAAAAGATCGCATCTTGAGTCAGGTTTTGGATGTTCTCCAGTTTGACATTGGAGTATGGCATCAGTACGTCAAAGCCGGCATCTAATGCCATATTGATGTCAAACGGACTGTTGTTTGGCATCGGGTCGAACATATGTAGTATGCTACGTTTCGACATTTTGATCTAATCCCCCGTGGTTGTCGGATGCTGGCGCTTAGAAAGCGCGTTAGCCAGCTGATTTAATAAATTCACGAGCGACTTCGAAGGCGTGTTCGAAATGCAAATATAGAGGTTGGTCGCATTCCAACATGCGTTTCAACAAGCGGTTTTGCGCCTGATATTTGATGTTGCCTATGGCCAATGCGCCGATAGCTACGGCGCCGCTTTGCGAGCCGGCCAAAGCTTTGCCGTTGTCGAATGCGTCTACGCCTGCAATGCCGGCAGGCGGTACGGCATTGACGTCGGCTACGACTTTCAGCTGCGGGGCTGCGGCAATCAATTCCGCACTCAATAATTCGATGCCGGCGGCGCCGGTAGCGAATACGATATCGGTGGTTTGCATATATTCGGCTTTGTCGGCGTCGGCGCCGGCGGTAATAGTGATTTTACCGTCTCCGAATTCTTGGTTGCACAGCTCGGCAATGCGTTGAGCTCTGTCCAGTTGTCTGCCGATGATTCTGACGTTGGCGCCGGCTTGAGCGGCGATCACCGCAGCCGCTTGGCCGACGGGGCCGGTGCCGCCCAAGGCCAATACGTTTTTGCCTTCCAATGTCGTTTGAAATTTGTCGACTAACTCTTTTTCGACCGCTGCTACCATGCCGGCCGCCGTGGTGAATGCGCCGCTGGGGTCTGCGAAGACCGACACCTCGAAAGGCGGAACCATGGAGTTTTTCGCGATTTTCAGCATGTCCATCGCCTGTTTGGTTTCGCGGCCGCCTATGAAGATGCCGGTGCGTTTCAGGTTTTTAGGGCTGCGGGAGAAAATGGCGTCTTGGACCAAACCTCTGACTTCGCTGGGCTCAACGTTGATATAAGGGACGGCGGAGATCCAGCCGGCATCCATTGCCATGTTGACGTCGAAAGGGCTTAAATTTTTAGCTGTGGTCAGCATGTGTAGGATGTAAGGTTTTTCCATGGTTTCCTCTTAGATTTTTAGTTAGCCTGCAAGTATAAAAGAAAAGGCAAGTCGATAACAATTCAGGTATTTGTGCAAGGGAATATAGACGCCGTTTATTTGAGCCTGTCGGTGACATGCGGTTCGATCGCGTGATACATCAATTGATGCATGCGCGGGTTGCCGGCGATGATGTTGCCCGATTGCAAGTATTTGTCGTTGAAGGAAAAGTCGGTGGCGACGCCGCCCGCTTCTTGAACTAATAATACGCCGGCGGCGACATCCCATTCTTTGACCCCGATTTCCCAATAGGCATCCAAACGGCCGCAAGCGACATATGCCATGTCCAAAGCGGCGGCGCCGGCCCGGCGAATGCCCGCGGTATCTGCGCTGACGGCTTTGAACATGCCGAGATAAGCTTCGATATGATCCATGGTTTTAAATGGGAAGCCGGTGCCTATCAAGGCGCCACGCATGCTGTTTTGTTTGGTGACGCGGATGCGGCGGTTATTCAGCATGGCGCCGCCGCCGCGTTCGGCTGTGAACAGCTCGTCGCGGACAGGGTCGTAAATAACGCCGATTTCCAGTTTGTTTTTGTGTTTTAGTGCGATCGATACGGCATATTGCGGAAAGCCATGCAAAAAATTGGTGGTGCCGTCTAAAGGATCGATCACCCAGATGTAATCATTGCCTTTATGTTCGCCGCTTTCTTCGGCCAAGATCGCGTGATCAGGGAATGCCGCGCGGATGACCTTGATGATCTCCTGCTCGGCCATGCGGTCGACTTCGGATGCGTAGTCGTTACGGCTTTTATGATCGATAGTCAGTTTATCGACGTTTTGAGCGGAACGTTGTATCAGGTCGCCGGCGTTGCGCGCTGCGCGCACGGCTATATTGAGCATGGGGTGCATAGATCTGAATTGACAATGAGCAGTTGGAAAACCGCGATAGCATAGCAAATCTTTTGCTAGAATCCCCGGTTTTTTAGCGGATGGGGAGTGTCTTTGCTATCGAATTTTAAGGTCGTTTTAGTCGAAACGTCGCATCCCGGTAACATCGGTGCCGTGGCTAGGGCCATGAAAAATATGGGTATGGATCAATTGCGGCTGGTATCGCCCAAGCTGTTTCCGCATGCCGATGCGACAGCCAGGGCTTCGGGAGCGGATGATCTGTTGCGCGAAGCTAAAGTGTATGGCTCATTGCACGATGCCATAGCCGACTGCCAGGTTGTCTTAGGGGCCAGTGCGCGCGATAGAACCATCAGTTGGCCTTCCGTGACGGCGCGCGAATGTGCCGGAAAATGGGGGGGCGCCCCCGAGAGGCTGGATATCGCTTTGGTATTCGGCCGGGAAAGCTCCGGCCTGAAAAATCACGAGCTGGATTTGTGTCACTATTTATTGCGCATTCCTTGTAATCCAGCCTACAGTTCGTTGAATCTGGCGGCCGCGGTACAGGTGGTATGTTACGAGCTATTCGTCGCCAGCGGGCGAGAGCATGCCGGTTCTGTAGGCGATCGCGGCGAAGACCCCTTGGCGACGGCGGAACAGATGGAAGCCTTTTACCTGCATTTGTACCAGACCATGGTGGATATTGGTTTCTTGCATCCGGAACGCTCGAAGTCGATCATGCGCAGGTTGCGCCGTATATTCAATCGCATTCAACTCGACACCAAAGAACTGGATATCTTGCGAGGTATCTTGCGCTTCTCCCAAAACCACAACCTGAAGTAGGCGCCATGTTTAGTCAAATCAAAGAAGACGTTCAGTGTGTGTTCGCGCGTGATCCTGCCGCGCAATCGGTTTTCGAGGTAGTCACGACCTATCCGGGATTTCATGCCTTGTTGATTCATCGCACCAGTCATTGGTTATGGGGAATGGGATTTAATTGGCTAGCGCGTTATTTGTCGTTTTTAGGGCGTTGGTTGACGGGTATAGAAATTCATCCTGGTGCACAAATAGGACGGCGCTTTTTCATTGACCATGGCATGGGGGTTGTCATCGGCGAAACGGCGATCATCGGCGACGATTGCACGCTGTATCACGGCGTGACGCTGGGCGGAACTAGCTGGAATAAGGGCAAACGCCATCCGACCTTGAAAAACGGCGTGGTCATTGGGGCTGGAGCCAAGGTGCTCGGGCCGATAGAGATAGGTGAAGGTGCCAGAGTGGGGTCCAATTCGGTGGTGATAAAGTCCGTGCCGGACGGAGTGACTGTGGTCGGCATACCGGCACACATCATCGATGCCAAGGCCAAGCAGGATAAGGCGCGGCGGGATGCGATGGCGCAAAAAATGGGTTTCGATGCCTACGGCGCAACCGGCGACATGCCCGACCCTATCGCCAATGCGATCAACTTGATGTTGGATCATATTCACCAAATGGACAAGCAACTGGAGTTGATGTGTCGCAACTTAAACGATGCCGGTATTCGATGCGGCGAGCAGCATGTCCCTCATCTCGACGATTGCCAGATCAAAGACAAGAATTAGCATGCGGTCGGGGTTAATACTTGACTAAAATAGTGGGTTTATTTATAGTCACCCTACATTCAATGGGTTTAATTTTTAGGGGGCTATATGCGACTCACTACAAAAGGGCGTTATGCGGTCACTGCCATGTTGGATTTGGCATACCATAGTCAAAAGCATCCGGTTACGCTGACGGATATCGCTACGCGCCAGACGATTTCGCTGTCGTATCTGGAACAATTGTTCGCACGCTTGCGCAAGGCGGGCATGGTCAAAGGTGTCAGGGGGCCCGGCGGCGGTTATACCTTGAGCCGTAATGCCCATGACATCAATGTCGCGGATATCATAGAGGCGGTCGACGAACCGGTCGATTCGACCAAGTGCGGCGGCAAGTCCAATTGTCATAACGAACAGCCGTGCATTACGCATGATTTATGGATGGGGTTGAGTGAGCAAATTCGCACTTATTTGAAGCAGATTACCCTCGGCCAGTTGTTGGAGCGGGAGTTGGTCAGTGAAGTGGCGAAAAGACAGGGCAAAAAAGCCGAGAAAGTGATCGATATGCAGCCTATCCAGGATAGAAAGTCGGCTTGAATGATTTACCTGGATCATAATGCCACCACGCCGGTAGACGAACGCGTGGTGGAGGCGATGTTGCCGTATTTGCATCGTCTGTACGGCAACCCTTCCAGCTTATACCGGCTCGGAAGAATAGCCCGTAGTGCGATCGATACGGCAAGAGAGC
>JAQTYP010000161.1 GCA_028688235.1 Methylomonas sp. | reverse complement strand
TACCGCTTGCCGGAGTGGCGAACGCATTACGGAATTGGTTTTCGATGCGACGCCGCCGCCCTCCGGTTTCAGCTTCGAAAAGGTCGGCAAGCGCATTCACCTGGACGTCGCCGGCGTCAATTCGGCTATGGCTATAAGCTTATCCGGCAGACTTGTCACCGACGTGCATATCGCCGCAGGCGGCGTAGCGCCAACACCGCTCTATCTGACCGCGACCTGCGATTATCTGCGCGAAAAACCGCTGAAAGCCGAGACCGTTCTAGCGGCGGCCGCAATCGCGCAAACCGAAATTGCACCGATAGACGACTTGCGCGGTTCCGCTGTCTATAAACGCTTGTTGTTCAGGCAGTTGTTCTTCGCGCATTTTTTGAAATTGTTTCCGGACCGAATCAGCTGGGAGGCCTTGCATGCGCTTGGGTGATGACGCGTTACACGCTTTAGGAGCCTCGAAATTTACCGATGATCCGGTGCCGCCGGCCGATTGTCTCTATTTGCAACCGGTATTATCGACTGTGGCGCACGGCATCATAGAGCAATTGGATGTTTCGGCGGCGCAGGATTTGGCTGGCGTCGTCCGGATATTCACGGCCAAAGACATTCCAGGTTCGAATCAGGTCGGCAACGTGGCGGCAGACGAAGTGCTGTTGGCGGATAAGGAAGTGGTCTATCACGGCCAGCCCTTGGCGCTGATCGCCGCCGAATCGGCCGATATCGCAAGGCAAGCGGCTGACTTGGTGCAAGTCGGCTATCGAGCCTTGCCGGCGGTCTTCGACGCCCGCGAAGCCGATCGCTTAGGACTGCATATCGCGCCCAAACGGGTGTTCGGCTGCGGAGACCTCGACGCCGCATGGCCGAAATGCGCACTGGTGGTGAAGGGAACCGCGGCTAGCGGCGCTCAGGAACATATGTATCTGGAAACCCAAACCGCTATGGCTTATCCGACTGAAAATCATGGCCTGAAGGTGATTTCGGCGACCCAATCGCCCGGCATGACGCAGCGTATCATTGCCCGAGTACTGGGCTTGGCAATGCATCAGATAGAAGTCGATGTGCTGCGCTTGGGCGGCGGTTTCGGCGGCAAGGAGGAGCAAGCCACACCGTTTGCCGCGATGGCGGCGCTGGCGGCTTTCAAATGTCAGCGCCCGGCAAAGCTGACCTTACGCCGCGGCGAAGACTGCATCATCACCGGCAAGCGCCATCCTTACGTGGCCAACTTCGAACTGGGCCTGGACGCCTCCGGCAAGATTCTGGCATACAAGGTGGATTTTTTTCAGAATGCCGGCGCTTACGCCGATCTGTCGCTGGCTATTCTGGAACGCACGTTGTTTCACGCCGGCAACAGCTACTACATTCCGAATATGCAAGTCGGCGCGGTCAGCTGCCGTACACACCTGCCGCCCAACACCGCATTTCGCGGATTCGGCGGCCCTCAGGCCATGTTCGTACTGGAATCGGCGATTTTCGAAGCGGCTCGGACGATGGGTGTCGAAGCTAGCGAGATTCAACGCCGCAACCTGCTGCAAGCGGGCCAAAGCTTTTATTACGGCATGCCGGTTCAACACTGCCAGGCCGAATCGAGTTGGGTTCAAGCTGAAAGCGATTTCGATTGGGAGCGGCGCCAGCAAGCCATAACGACCTTCAATGCCGAACATCCGCTACAGAAAAAAGCCATCGCGATGATGCCGGTCTGTTTCGGCATATCGTTTACCGCTACTTTTCTGAACCAGGCCGACGCCTTGGTGCATGTCTACGCCGACGGCAGCGTCAGCGTCAGCTGCGGCGCGGTGGAAATGGGGCAAGGCGTCAAAACCAAAATTGCCAAATTAACCGCTAGTACGCTAGGCGTAGCCGAACATCGGGTTAAAATCGAAAGTACCAATACCACCCGCATCGCCAACATGTCGCCGACCGCAGCCAGCACAGGCACCGATCTGAACGGGCAGGCCGTCCGTATCGCCTGTTTGGAAATCAAACGACGCTTGCTGAAGGTTGCCGCCGGTTTGCTGGAAAATACCGAAATCGGAGATCTCGACATCGTCGATGAACGCGTTTACTGCCTCGATAAACCTACGGATATTCACTGGCGAAAATTGATCACTCAGGCCTATTTATCGCGTACGGCCTTGTCGGCCCAGGCTCACTATGCGACGCCCGACGTGTTTTTCGACCGTTCCGTCAACAAAGGCCATCCTTTTGCTTACCACGTCTACGGCTGTGCATCGGTCGAGGTGACCGTCGATTGTCTGCGCGGCCGTTATTCTATCGACAGAGTCGCCATCGTTCACGACGACGGTCAGCCGCTGGATGTAAAAGTCGACCTGGGCCAGATCGAAGGCGCCGTCGTGCAAGGCCTAGGCTGGATGACGCTGGAACAAGTGATTTACGACGCCGACGGACGGCTGTTGACAGATAGTCTGAGCGCTTACAAAGTCCCCGACCTGCATTTTGCCCCGGACATAGAAGTGCGTTTCCTGGACTCTGCGGATAATCCACCGGGCTTGCTGCATTCCAAGGCCGTCGGCGAACCGCCTCTGATGTACGGCATCGCGGCATATTTCGCGTTGGTCAAGGCCATACAAGCCTTCAATCCAAACTGGCAAGCGGATTACCATGCGCCGATGACGCCTGAACGCGTATTGTTGGCACTCTATGCGCATCAAGAACCTCATGCCTGACTGGCGGATCGCGCTACGCGGCGGCCTGATCTACGCAGGCGGCGACAGCATCGCCACGCTGATGACCGGCGAATTTCTGATTCAACGCGCATTAGGCATATTTCTGATCGGCGGAACCTTGTACGCGCTGGAAATTCCGGCTTATTTTCGCTGGATAGAGAGGCGCTTCGGCAATAGCGGCCGATGGAATCCATTGAAGAAAGCGGTGTTGGCGCAAGCCTTTTTCAATCCGATTTGGATCGCCCGCCATCTAGCCTTCATCAAACTGTTTTCCAGCCGCTGGTTAGAAATCGACTGGCAGCTGCTGAGCCTGGGCCTGGATTCTTTCTTGCATATTGCCCCTTTAGGTTTGTTGATGAATTATGTCATCCAAAACCGCGTGCCGCTAAATTGGCGCTTTTTGGCCAGTGCGTCGTATTCGGCCTTGATGGCGGTTTATTTGGCCCTAAGCGAGGTGCTGTTTGGCTGATCAAGCAGCCTTGTGGCGATGGGTAGTGTCGGCCCTGGACAAACAGCAGCCCGCCGCCTTATTGCTCGTGGCAGATAGCCGCGGCAGTTCGCCGGGAACCCAAGGTGACAAGATGGCCGTCACCATGCATGATTGCATTGGCACCATAGGCGGCGGCATGATAGAAACAAGCATCACGGCACTCGCCCGATCGCTGTTGAGCGAAGGCTCGTGCCAACCACGGTTGGTAAGTCGCGCCCATCATGCCTCGAAAACCGTTCGACGCTCCGGCATGATTTGCGGCGGCGAACAAACGGTATTAGTCTATCCGTGCAAGCAATCGGATAAGCCTCTATTCGAACGGCTGATTTTTAGCTGCGATCGCTGTCAACCCAGCCTGTTGCAACTTACGGCTCGAGGTTTAGAGGTCCTGCCGCATGCGCCGCCGCTGTCTGAACCGGCGTTCGAGAACGGTGAATATTGGCGTTATCGGGAAAACATAGGTTACTGCAAGCGCGCCTACATCATAGGTGGCGGACACGTTGGACTGGCCCTGTCCCGAATTCTGGCGACGCTGGATTTCGACATTACCGTCATCGATGAAAGGGAGTCTGTCAGGACGATGCAAGATAATGCCTACGCCCAGCATAAATACTGCCTGCCGTATCGGAATATAGGCCAACACATCCCGGAAGGCAGAAATGTTTACGCGTTCATCATGGCTCATAGCCATCATGACGATCAGCTAATAGTGACGGAGTTGGCCGCAAAACAACTGGCCTATCTTGGGCTATTGGGTAGTCAACATAAAATCGACTTTATCAAGCAGGCTCTGGCCGGCAAACTACCCGACGAATGCTGGCAAACCATCCATGCGCCCATGGGCCTGGCGATAGGCAGCCATAGCCCGGAAGAAATTGCCGTCAGTATTGCGGCAGAGGTCATACAGACCCGCAATCGAAAAAACTGAAATTTATGGCATACAGAGGTGATTAAACCAGCCGACTTTCCACATCGGCTTTCATATCCTCCAAATTCTGAAACTTTTCCGCCAATAGCTGAAACTGCAGCGCGGCGTTGGCGATATCGGCTTCCAGCAAATAGCGCTCTATGCTACAAGCAAGCATTCGAAAATCTTCGAAACCGTAAAAACAAAACGTACCATGCAGCTTGTGCGCAAGATCAGAAGCTTGCAGACACTGATGATTTTGTAAGGTCTGTTCCAGGCCGGCAAGCTGCCCCGGCACTTCAGCAAAAAGCTTGCGCAAGAAAACCCGCCCCAGCTCGCGATTGTGCTCTACTTTTTGCAGCAAAGCCTGGGCATAATAATCGTAATCCCCACTGCTCTGATTGGCCGGCATACACCACTGAGAGATCACGCGCTGCAAATCGGCTAATACGATAGGTTTTATCAGACATTCGTTAAAGCCGTCGGCAATCAACAAATGCCGATGATGGACTTGAACATGGGCCGTGATGGCTATCATCGGAACCGATGGGTAATTCGGATGCGCCCTGGCTTTTTTGATCAACTCGCACCCATTCATGACAGGCATATTGACGTCGATAAACACCAGGGAATAGTATTTTTTCTGCAACATTTCCCATGCTTCCCAACCATTGCAAGCCAGGTCAATATCGTCGCACCAATATTGCATTTGTTCCGCCAGCAACCAACGATTCATCTCGTTGTCATCCGCAATCAAGATAGATAAAGCGGTCAAAGCCATAACGCTATTCCATTCCATAAATCCAATATCAGATAGTCTAACATCAGACTAACTATCCGTCTCTACCGCCAAATGGAATTTTAAGCGCCTCCTGAAATCCGGACATAAAAAAGCCTCGGCACTGCATAAGTGCCGAGGCCCTTTATTTAGACAGCGTTTAAAACGACAATTACATCATGCCGCCCATGCCGCCCATGCCGCCCATATCAGGCATTGCCGGACCTTTGTTTTCAGGATGCTCGGCCACCATCACTTCGGTGGTGATCATCAAACCAGCAACGGAAGCGGCATTTTGCAACGCAGAGCGCGTCACTTTGGCTGGATCCAGGATACCCATTTGTATCATGTCGCCATATTCGCCGGTCGCCGCGTTGTAGCCGAAATTGCCGCTACCTTTTCTGACTTCGTTCAGAACCACGGAAGCTTCATCGCCAGCGTTTGTTACGATTTGACGCAAAGGCTCTTCCATTGCACGACGCAGAATGTTGACACCTACGGTTTGATCGTGGTTTTTGCCTTCCAGACCTTCCAGAGCAGACAGCGCTCGAATCAAGGCAGTACCGCCACCGGCAACCACGCCTTCTTCGACCGCAGCGCGGGTCGAGTGCAGCGCATCTTCGACGCGGGCTTTCTTCTCTTTCATTTCCATTTCGGTGGCAGCACCGACTTTGATAACCGCTACGCCGCCTGCCAATTTGGCCAGACGCTCTTGCAGTTTTTCGCGGTCATAGTCGGAAGTCGCTTCTTCGGCTTGCGCGCGGATTTGCGCGACACGGCCTTTGATTTGTGCTTCGTCGCCGGCACCGTCGATGATGGTGGTGTTTTCTTTGTTGATTTGTACGCGTTTTGCGGTACCCAATTGGCTGATGTCGGCCTTTTCCAGAGACAAACCGACTTCTTCGGAAATGACTACACCGCCTGTGAGAACCGCGATGTCTTCCAACATGGCTTTACGACGGTCACCGAAGCCAGGCGCCTTGACCGCAGCCACTTTAACGATGCCGCGCATGTTGTTGACAACCAGAGTCGCCAGCGCTTCGCCTTCGACGTCTTCCGCGATGATCAGCAATGAACGGCCGGATTTAGCGACGCCTTCCAGGATCGGCAACATTTCGCGAATGTTGGAGATTTTTTTGTCGTACAACAACACGAAAGGATCGTCCAGTTCGACGCTCATGCTTTCTTGTTTGTTGATGAAATATGGAGACAAATAGCCGCGGTCGAATTGCATACCTTCGACGACGTCCAGTTCGTTGTTCAGACCGGTACCTTCTTCGACGGTAATCACGCCTTCTTTACCGACCTTTTCCATCGCTTCTGCGATGATTTCGCCAACTGATTCGTCTGAGTTAGCTGAAATGGTGCCAACTTGCGCGATCGCTTTGCTGTCGCTGCATGGGGTCGCGGCCTTTTCGATGGCCGCAACGGCCGCATTGACCGCCATATCAATACCGCGTTTCAAATCCATGGGATTCATGCCGGCGGCAACGGATTTCAAACCTTCGTTGACGATGGATTGAGCCAAAACGGTTGCAGTGGTGGTACCGTCGCCAGCCACATCGGAAGTTTTCGAAGCAACTTCTTTGACCATTTGCGCGCCCATGTTTTCGAATTTGTCTTTCAATTCGATTTCTTTAGCAACCGACACACCGTCTTTGGTGATGGTAGGAGCGCCGAAGCTTTTATCCAGCACGGCGTTACGACCTTTAGGGCCCAAAGTGACTTTTACTGCGTTTGCCAGGATGTTGACGCCTTGCGCCATCAAAGTACGTGCGTCGCCGCCGAATTTTACGTCTTTTGCTGCCATTTTTTATATTCCTAAATCTATTAACGAATTGGTAAACAATTGTTTGGGATTAGCCCAAGATGCCCATGATGTCTTCTTCGCGCATGACGATAAATTGCTCGCCATCGACTTTGACTTCGGTACCGGAATATTTGCCGAACAATACTTTGTCGCCAACTTTAACTTCCAGAGCACGAACTTGACCATTATCTAACGGCTTACCTGAACCGACCGCCAATACTTCGCCTTCGCTGGGTTTTTCCGCGGCAGAGCCCGGCAGCACGATGCCGCCCGCGGTTTTGGTTTCTTCTTCAACACGTTTTACGACAACGCGGTCATGTAACGGACGAATTTTCATCAATGTCTCCTTATATTAAGTAAAGTTAAAGATTAAACTATTAGCACTCTCTTGCAATGAGTGCTAATAATATCGGGCTTTTGCACTCTGTCAAGCTCTTTGGCATTATCTGCGACCTATTCATCACACCGATCATCATGAACGACCAACAACTTCTTCGATACAGCCGGCAAATCATGCTGCCGCAAGTCGACATTATCGGGCAGCAAAGACTGCTGGCCGCCAAAATCTTAATCGTCGGAGCCGGCGGACTCGGCTCGCCTGCAGCGATGTATCTCGCAGCTGCCGGCGTCGGCCGAATCACGATTTACGATGACGACCAGGTCGATTTGACCAATTTGCAACGCCAAATAGCTCATGGCACATCCGATATAGGGCTGGATAAAGTCATTTCAACCCTTAACGCCATTAAAAATATCAATCCCGATGTCGAAGTTTGGGCCCATAAAGCCCGATTGCAGAATGATCGTTTGCGGGAAGAAGTG
>JAQTYP010000160.1 GCA_028688235.1 Methylomonas sp. | reverse complement strand
CCCCCGCAACCGAGAAAATTAAACACCATAATCACGACTCGAACAGCGATTGAAGACTTGACCTCTCGCGCCGTTTTTCGATAATAACTGACGTTACGCCGCTAGCAAAACGTGGAACTCGAAATAAGCGGGCGGACTGCATTAGCTCGTAACACGAAAGGTTAGCCTTGTATTTTAGCGCAGGAGTCCTAGCTTACTCCCAAGACAGCGTCGGCGCTCAGGCTTTCATCCATCTAGTGTCAGCGATGAGCGCCTTATGTTTTCATCAATATAGCCTATAGGGTAAATATTTGGAACCAAAACCGCAATCGGCGTACCCCGATATTGAACAGGATTTATCCGCAGGAAAATCCTTACAGCTTGTCTGCAAACGAATACAGAAAATCAGTATAATCCGATGAAATGCTTGGCACATGCCTTATCTGTCCCGGGCAATCGCGCTAGCCTTTGACCAGCAATGGCGGTTATTAGCGATAGCGCCCGAAGCGATTTGTTAATCGGGTACGCTGTTGAGCGCGTCAAAAATAGTCGAGTAATCATAACTGTCCGCCAGACGCGCTAACGCATGTCCTAGAGCTTCATCGATTTGGCCGATTTGCTGGATAACGGCCATGATCTCGTCGCTATCCAGGGTTTCCAAGGCATTGCCGAACTCCCGCCTCAATGCTCGGGGCAGTTGCGCCAATCTGTCGGCGCTAAGAGGGGTAATCTGTTGCTCCTTGGTTTCAGTGCCGCCGGTGTAATAACGGTATTTCAGGCCCAGATGCTTGGCCATGCAGTCGTAGATTTCGTCGAAACGGTAGGGTTTGCGGACGAAGTCATCCATGCCGGCATCCAGCATTTCTTGCTGCTGTTCCTTGAAAGCCGAGGCGGTCAGGGCCGCGATCTTGACGCTCTCGCCGTTCGGCAAGCGGCGGATCCGACGGGTAGCCTCCACCCCATCCATCACCGGCATGCGCCTGTCCATCCAGATGAAATGCGGCAACCAGCTTTGAAACAATCGGACGGCTTCCAGCCCGTTCTCCGCGATCAAGACCTGAAAACCCACGCTGTCCAGCAGCTTTTTCAGTAGTTGCTGATTTTCCAGCTGATCTTCAACGATCAATATTCGGTAGTCCGGTTGGCCGGGTTCCAACCCTGCGACCTGACCGCTTTCCGGCTTGAGTGCTCTTACTTCGATCTGATCCGCAATTTCGACCGGAAATTCGACCCGGAATATGGAGCCCTTGCCTAATACGCTATGCACCGTCAGATCGCCGCCCATCAATTGCACGAACTGGCGCGAGATGGCCAGCCCCAGGCCGGTACCTTGATGATTGCTGGTCTTGCCGGCCTGCACGAAGGCCTCGAACACACGTCCCAAATCGGCCGGCGCGATCCCGATACCGCTGTCTTCCACTTCCAGTATCAACCACTGCGCCTCGCTTTTGGCCTTGAGTTGTAGGCGCAGGGTAACGCCGCCTTGCTGGGTAAACTTGATGGCATTGCCCAGCAAATTGGTGATAATCTGACGCAACTTGCCTTCGTCGCCCCGGATCAGGCGTGGAAAATCGGACGATTGATCGAGCAACAGTTGCAGACCTTTTTCCTCGGCCCTAAACCGCATCATATCGGTGATGTCGCGCACCAGCGCCCCCAAATCGAACGCCGCAATTTCCAGTACGATGCGGCCGGCCTCGATTTTGGCCATATCCAGCACATCGTTGATCAGGCAGAGCAGATGCTCCCCGCTACGGTTGATGATGGTCAGATTTTCGCGCTGACTATCCGAAATGTCGGGCGAGCGCTGCATCAGACCGGAGAAGCCGAGGATGGCGTTCAGCGGCGTGCGCAATTCGTGGCTCATGTTGGCCAGGAAGCTGCTTTTCGCCCGGTTGGAGTCCTCCGCCCGGACTTTGGCTTCCGCCAACTCGGCGGTGCGTTCCTTGACCATTTCTTCCAGATGGTCGCTGTAACGCAGGATTTCCGCTTCCGCCCGCTTGCGCCGACGGTTGCTGCGAATCAGGCTGGCTATCAGCAGGGTTTCCAGCACGAAGGCCACCAGCACCAGAATAATATAAATGCGATAGCTTTCCCACAAACCCTTTTCCCGGTTCAAAATTATGCTGCCTTGCGGCAGGCGTTCGTCGGCTATGCCCCAGCGTTTGAGTTGGCTGTCTTCGAAATAATAGCCGTTCAAGGCTTCCCTGAATTGATCCGGTGTCAATTGCAAGGGTTGGTCGTTACCGGCGGTAATAATTTTTCCAATCAGATGGCCTTCCTTATCCGCGCTGATCATATAGCCGCCCAGAATGCTGCCTCCCAAAATTGAATCGGCGACACTGAAGACGGGGACCGAGGCAAGCTGGGAAAGCTTAGGGCCCAGCACCGCGGGGATTCCCTTCTGTCCCAGACGATCGCGGAAAGTTGCCACATACAAGATGGCGCTATCCTTGGACAGGTGTTTGACCTGTTCGAACAACTCGCCGAACACGAAATCATCCCAGTATTCCAATTCAACCCTCCCCTTGAAACGGTCGGCAATGTCTTTGATGGCTTGTACCCGCACTCTCGGATATTCCGCCCATTTGTCGCCAATCACGACGATGCGCCGGGTTTGCGGCAACACGTCCAGGATGGTTTGCAGCGTGATTTCCCAGTCCGAGGGCAATGTCACGAAAACGCCATGACTGGGGCGGTCGACGGGCAGGCTGTCCGCGGTAAAATCGAAGTAGTAACGCGGCACGCCGGGAAATAATTGCGGTCTGTCCAACAAAAAGATCGCCGCGTCCTGCAGTTCGGTAAAGATGGCGTCGAAGGCAATGCCGGCGTATTTTTGCGTCAGGTGATGGGCGACATGATCGCTGACGGCCGCCTTGCCCAGGCGGGCGGCATCGAGCTGTTCCTCGTAGATTTCCGGCCGTTGTTCCAGCGGCAATTGATTGATTTCCTCGAATATCCCTTCGCGCAACTTCCTGACCCAGGGGTATTCGCTGGTATAGGAATGGATAATCAATACCTTGCGCTTGGCTGCAAGCGGTGGAGCGGCTGGGGTTGAGACAGAGGGTTTGCAGTCCGGCCGGGACGGCGGGCAGTCGCCATCGCTTGCCGGAGCCTCGGCAAGGCCGACCATCAGCAACAAGCCGATAGCGATGAGCCGCCCTCTATTACCGTTGATAAACACGAACCATGCCCTCTTTTCGGCTAAAAATTAAAGCGCGTCGAAAACTGCAGCCGGTGTAAATCGCCGGATAGCTCGTCGACCCGCTCGCGCTCGGCGTAGATGTATTCAAGCCCGAAGGTGGTTTGCAAGGTCGGACTCCACAGTAGGTTGGCATGGACCGATTGTGCCTGCCGGGTGGTTCTTGCACCGAAGACAAAGGCCGGCTGGTCAGCGCGAGCGATACCGTAGGCCAGCGTCGAGCGCCAGGAATTGTTCCACCAATGTTGGTAAGCCAGGGTTCCGCCGTAAGCTTTGACCAGTTGCAGTCTGCCGTCCGCGTCCAGCGCGGCATCCTCGAAAAGGTTGATGCTGGCATAGCGGCCAAGGGCATTGCCGTAATTGAGCATGAAGCGCAGATTGTCCATGCCAAGGGTATTGATCTTGCCGGCCAGACTGACCGCGCCGCCCCAATCGCCAGCCTCTTGCGTGCTTGCCGGCTTGGTGTAGCGGATTTGCCGGGCCATGGCCGCAAGCGACAGAGAACCCCAATCGGGATTATAGTTGAGACGAGCTATCAAATCGGGATAGCGTTCGCCATTGGGATAATTAAAGCCGTAGCCGTCTGCGGTTTCCGCTAACGCAGGATCTACCCACAAGCGGCTTCTGGGCGATTCCAACGCCGTCTGAAACTCCATCGGTGTGCCGGCTAAATTAAACGGCTGAGTCCAGCGTAGCTGCGGTTGGCGTTGGTAGACCAGCGCGCCGACGGGGCCTGCCGCATCCTGAGTATCGGCAATCGCCGCGACATTCAGGAAAGTCGTCCAGGTCTGGCCGGCGAGAAAATTGCCTATCGAGCCGTAGGCGTGGCGCAGGCGCGGGGTATAGTTGAAGGTTTCCGGCGCGTTCAGGAAGTCCACTTCCAGCAAAGTATTGATGTCACCCCAACTAGAGGGTGTGAAGGATTTCAACCAGAAGCGGCTTTCCTTGGCGTGAAACGTGGTCTTGCTATGCAGACCGAGACGTTCGTCGCCCACCGGGATTTGCGCCACCAGCAAATGCTGATCGCCCAGTTTGTCGCGGCCCATGCTGACATTGCTGTAATTCGCGTCCAGCTTCACATATCCGCCGAAGCCGAGCGAAGTATCGGTACCCGGAATTTTGAAAGTGCCCTTAGTATCGCCAACCACCACCGGCTGCGCATCTTTGGTTTGCCCCTCTGCGGTCGGCGTTGTTGCAGTACCTGTAGCGGCCGATATTGGGGGCGGCGGCTGACTGGAAGCAGCGGCGGCGGCGACAGAGTTTTTTTCCTGCTGGATTTGGGCCAATTTGGCTTCCAGTTCGGCGATGCGCTGGTTAGATTGTTTAACCTGATCGCCTAGTTCGGTCATTCGGGCACTCATGGCTTTGATCAGTGTTCTTAAATCTTCTTCGGCCGAGACTGAAAAAGACATGGCGATCAAAACCGGCAGTAATACCAGGACAATTCGATTCAAATGCATGGCGCTTCTCTCAGGTGACGGCCTATGCGACAAGGCGGCGGTAATTTACGTGGAAATAGTGAGGGAAATTAGCATGTTCGACAACAAAAATCCGCCGAGGATTTTTACGGATGAACCTGGCTTCTAGGGGGGCAACTAAAGGTCCTATTATTCGTCCATCCAGAATTAGGAATACAATGACCGACCCTACGACACTACACGAAACGCTCGAAATAAATCAGTTTGCTGCTCTGATCATCCAATCCCTGTGTTGTTAGTGAGCCGAAATTGACAACGCTTTTCGAATTTTTGTGTATTTCGTGAACCAAACGATTCTTCCAGGGCGGAAAGATGCAAGGGTTTCCCAAGCGTTGGCATCGAAACCTACAGATAGGAAAAAAACACCCTATCCTCATGCAACATATGCTTCGCGATCAAATCATGGGCTAGGAATTGAAACAGTTCGCCTATAGCCAGACTATCTTCAGAAAAGCGCTGCACGAGGATATTCGCCTGCTGCATCAGCCCTCTATGGCTTGCGGCGTGCTCGTCGGCATGGGGAAAACCAATTTCCTCGAAGACGGCCTCTTCGCTTTCGAAATGCCGGCTGACATCCTGCATCAACGCGTCGATCAGCGGTAGCACTTCATCCTTGGCGAATCCGGACAGTATCGCCGTCAGCAACTCGTTGACGTGATTGAACAAGACCCGATGTTGGGCGTCTATCAGGGCATGGCCGGATTCGTAGGCCGAATTCCACGATAGCTTGACGAAATCCACCAACAGAGACTCGCCGCCACCGAGTTTCCTGACGAAGGCCGCGCGTACCTGATTACGCCCGCCGTTCTTGGCGGCATAGAGCGCGTCGTCGGCTTGCTTCAACAGCGTTTCCACCTCGCGGGTCGCGTCGGATAAGGTCGCCACGCCGATGGAAACCGTCATCCGCAAAGGCAGGCCGGTATCCGTTTGCATCTCGGTCGCCGCAACCGCCAAACGCAAGCGCTCGGCGACTTCGAAGGCTTCATCGGCATGGGTTTCCGGCAGCATTGCGACAAATTCCTCACCGCCCAAACGCCCTAGCACGTCGACCTGGCGCAGAGTACGTCGCATGGTTTCGGCCAAGGTCTTCAACGCGATGTCGCCTATCTTGTGACCATAGTTGTCGTTGATCGATTTGAAATGGTCGACATCCAGCATCAACAAAGACAAACCCTTGCGATAGCGTAGCGCCCGCGCAAATTCGGCTTCCGCCAGTTCGAAAAAATAGCGCCGATTGGTCAGATCGGTCAAGAAATCGCTATGCGCCTGACGCTCCAATTCTTCGTCGGCCTGACTGTGTTCGATCGCGATGCTGGCGAGATTGGCAGCGTATGCGACCAGTTGTTCCAGGGCCGCGGCATCCGGCAGACAAGGCTGGCGATGGTAAATCGCAAAGGTACCCAGCAATCGGCCCTTGGACGACAAGATAGGTTCGGACCAACAAGACACCAACCCGGCTTGGCCTGCCAATTCCTTGAAATTCGCCCGATAGGGATGGTTTTGAACATCCTCGACGACGACACGCCGCATAGTCGCCGCTGCCGTACCGCAGGAACCGACGCCGTCGCCGATTTCGATGCCGTCGACCGCCTGATTGTAAAAATCGGGCAAACTGGGGGCCGCGCCGGTGCGCAAATGCCGACCGTCCCTATCCAGCAACAGGATGGAGCAGATCATACGCTTATCTTCCGCTTCGACACTGAGGGCGATGGCGCTCAAAATCTGCGGTAGCGCAATCCCTCGGGCAATCATTTCCAGCGCGGCGTTGCGCACATGATCGCGTTGTTCGGCCAACCAACGAGCGTCGATGTCGCTGAAATTGACCAGCCGCCGCTCGCCTACCCAGGTCACCGCGATGATGGTGTGACGCACCTTGCCATTCTTGCAGACGATGGGGGCTTCCAACAACGGCACCTTGGCCCCGGTCTGCCGGGCAAGCGAAGCTTCACGTGCCCAACTCAAGACGACGTTTTGGCGAAAGGCGGCATCCGGATATGCCAGCCTATACCAATGCTCTATGCTCGGAATGTCTTCCAGCGTATAGCCGAACATCTCGGTAAATCGTTTGTTGATATATTCGATCTTACCGTCGGCATTCGACCAGCCTATGCCAACGGGGGACGAATCGAGGATGGCTTGCAACTGGGTCCGGCTCTCCCGCAAGGCCTCTTCCGCCCGTCGCCGCTCGTCGATTTCGGCTGTCAGCCGCTGGTTCTTGTTCTTGAGTTCGGCGGTACGCTGTTCTATACACAGCTCGAGATCCCGATTGAGCTCGGCTAAGCGCTGTTCCGCCTCGCGTTCCCGCAGCCTGTCCAGCCCGCTACGCGCCAACATCTGCGCGATTTGCACGTAAAAAGCCATGATGGGCTCTATGCGCTCTTTAGGAATCACAGGCACTTTGCGTATCGCCGCCAGATAGGACTCCTCGTCGAAGCCGCATTCTTCCGCCTGCCGCCGAAAAAACGCCATGTCGGGAGCTTCGTGAAACAACTGGCCGAAATACAGGGTCGCGAGTTGCTTACCCTCGATGACGATGGGAGTGGCATAATCCATCAAGCCGTTCCGGCAAGCGAAACCAACGTAAGCCCCCTCGCCAAGATGCTCTGCCAGATAGCGATTGCTTTCCAGACAACGCTCGTTGCTGCACGGGTTGACGCGATGAAAGTCGGTGCAGGCTTGCTGCCAGCCGATCGCGCTGATGACGTTGTTATCGGCGTCGACGAGGCCGTGAAGTATGCCGGTCGCTTCGTAAAACGACTTCAGCATATTGCGGAAGGCCTCGATGTCGACCAGATCGGTGAAACGGTAGTCCGTCGTCATCTCGGCTCACCTCT
>JAQTYP010000159.1 GCA_028688235.1 Methylomonas sp. | reverse complement strand
CAGCATGTGCGCGAGGGCGCCATGTCCTATCTGAAACAACAATACAAGGTCGTCTTCATCGTATTCATGCTATTGGTCTTGCTGTTTTCGACGATGGCTTACTTCGGCCTGCAGAATCCGTGGGTACCTTTCGCCTTTCTGAGCGGCGGATTTTTTTCCGGCTTGGCCGGCTTCTTCGGCATGAAAACGGCGACATACGCATCGGCCCGCACCGCCCACGCCGCTTCCAATTCGCTAAATCAAGGCCTTAGGCTCGCATTCCGTTCCGGCGCCGTGATGGGCTTGGTTGTCGTCGGCCTGGCACTGATCGACATATCGGCTTGGTTTCTGGTACTCGACCATTTCATAAGCGACGCGGAACCCGGCCATAAACTGATCGTCGTCACCACGACGATGCTGACCTTCGGCATGGGCGCATCGACGCAAGCCTTGTTCGCCAGAGTCGGCGGCGGCATTTACACGAAGGCGGCCGATGTCGGCGCCGATCTGGTCGGCAAGGTCGAAGCCGGCATTCCCGAAGATGATCCGCGCAATCCGGCGACGATAGCCGATAACGTCGGCGATAACGTCGGCGACGTGGCCGGCATGGGCGCCGACCTGTACGAATCCTATTGCGGCTCCATTTTGGCGACCGCCGCGCTGGGCGCGGCCGCATTTGCCGCCAACCCCGACATGCAGCTCAAGGCGGTGTTTGCTCCCATGTTGATTGCCGCCGCCGGTGTTGTGCTATCCATTTTCGGGATTTTCCTGGTCAAGACCGGCGAAAACGCCGACATGAAACGGCTGATGCTAGCGCTGAATCGCGGCGTCAACGTCAGCTCGTTACTGACGGCGATAGCCGCATTTACAATACTGCATGCCATCGACTTGCACAACTGGGCAGGACTCGCCTCCGCCGTGGTCTGCGGCTTGCTCGCAGGCATCATCATCGGCCACGGCGCTGAATATTACACCTCGCATTCCTTTCGTCCCACGCAAAAAATCGCCGAAAGTTCGGCCACGGGGCCAGCAACCGTCATCATATCCGGCTTGGGCGTCGGCATGATTTCGACCGCCATCCCGGTGATCACGATAGGCGTGGCGATTATTGCCGCCTTCCTGTGCGCCATTGAATTCGACTTGCCTCACTTGCTGGTCGCCGAGAATTTGAGTCTGGGGCTATACGGCATAGGCATAGCCGCCGTCGGCATGTTGTCGACGCTGGGTATCACGCTGGCCACCGACGCCTACGGCCCGATTGCCGACAATGCCGGCGGCAACGCCGAAATGAGCGGTTTGGGACCGGATGTGCGCAAACGCACCGACGCGTTGGATGCCTTGGGCAATACTACCGCGGCCACCGGCAAGGGATTCGCGATCGGTTCGGCGGCGCTGACGGCCTTGGTGTTGTTGGCGTCTTACATAGAGGAAATCAAAATCGGCTTGCTGCGCATAGGCCAAGCTACGCTGACTTTCGCCGACGGCCACACTATCGCCACGCAACAGGCCAATTTGATCGACTTCATGAGCTATTACCATGTACATCTGATGAACCCTAAAGTATTGATAGGCATGTTCCTGGGCTCGATGATGGCTTTTGTGTTCTGCGGCTTGACGATGAATGCCGTAGGCCGCGCGGCTCAAAAAATGGTCGAAGAGGTACGCCGGCAATTCAGGGAAATCAGCGGCATAATGGAGGGTACGGGTAAGCCCGATTATGCCCGTTGCGTGGCGATCTCGACCCAAAGCGCGCAGCGGGAAATGTTGTTGCCCTCGCTGCTGGCACTGGCAATTCCCATCGCGACAGGCATCGTATTCGGCATGGCCGGCGTGATGGGCTTGCTGGTGGGCGGTTTATCGGCCGGTTTCGTATTGGCGATATTCATGGCCAACGCCGGCGGTGCTTGGGATAACGCCAAGAAATACGTCGAAGAAGGCCACTTGGGCGGAAAAGGCTCGGATGCGCATAAGGCTTGCGTGGTCGGCGACACGGTAGGCGACCCTTTCAAGGATACCTCCGGCCCCTCGCTGAATATCCTGATCAAATTAATGAGCATGGTTTCCATCGTGATGGCCGGCATGACGGCCGCCTGGAGCTTGTTATGAGCCGTTAGGCTATCGAAATACGCGTTCCCGCGGAGGATCGTGGAAGTCAGACAAATTCATTGTGGGCGAATGAATTCGCCCCTACAGAACATTTCATCGGCTTTCCGCCTTATCGGCATCGGCGGTAAAAATCGGGTTGCTTCTGTCTTCTTCGAATAATTTGGCCTTTTCATCCGGATAAATGTGCCAGAAAGACTGGTCTATCGCGCCTTCGGTGTAATCGTTTTTGCGAGCGTGGCCGAACGGGCACCACCAATTTTCCACCACCTTGACCATGTAGGCATGCCATTCGAACAGGCCGACGCTGTATGGGCAATACCAGGTGCAATTTAGAATCCAGAACAGTCTGTATTGCGACAGGTTAAAACGCGCCGAAGGGTTCATGGTGATCTGGCTTTTCAGATCGTAGCGGTGACTGGCGCGATCGGGCAGGAAATCGCTGTATTTCTTGACGTTTTCCGCTCCGCAGAATTTAAGGCTGAAATAGGTCAGATAAGCGCTGATGAATACGAACGGCAGAGTCAAAATCGGCAAATAGATAAACACCAATCCGATTGCACGGGACAATACGGACATTCGTTTATGATGACAACCGATATTGACGCGATCGGCGCAGGATTCGCAGGCTTTTACGCCCTCTTGGGTATTCATGAAGTTTCCTCCGATAAAGGTTTGGTTGAGTCTTGCTCGGGATCGAGCAATTGAAAAATGCGTAAACAGCCTTCGCAGCAAAAACTCTTCCGTCCATTGGAATCATCGAGGGCAAAACCGGCTATTCTCACCGGCTGACCGCATAGAGCGCAGGGAAGAGGAGGCTTTTTCACGACAGGCAAATTAGATACGACCCGATACGGCACAAAAAAAGGTTTTCAGATATTCGGTTTCGGGCATGGCGGGCAATACCGGATGATCCGGCCCCTGGCCACCGCTGGCGAAAAACACCAGATGGCGGTCTATATGCCGGGCGGACGAACGCAAGATTTCGTGTAAATCGCTACGGCTCAAATGGTGAGAACAGGACGCCGACACCAGCAAGCCGTCGTTCGCCAGAATCTGCAAAGCCAGATGATTCAGTCGTCTGTAGGCCTCGTAGCCGGCTTTATAGTCTTTCCGGCGTTTGATCAAAGCAGGCGGATCGAGCACGATGGCATCGAAATGCAGATTTTGCTCTCTGGCCTGTTTCAGATATTCGAATACGTCGCTACGCACGAACTGCATCCGGTTTCGCACGCCGTTCAATTCCGCGCTTTGCTCCGCCAGGGCCAGCGCGGATTCCGAGCTATCGACGCAGATGACTTCCGCCGCCCCCGCCACGGCGGCCGTGACGCCCCAAGCGCCGGCATAGCTGAATAAATCCAGCACTTTCAAACCTTTAGCCCAAGCGGCAAACTGCGCCCTGCTGCATCTATGATCGTAAAACCAGCCGGTCTTCTGGCCCTCGGCAACATCGATCAGGAAGCGGCTGCCGTTTTCTTCTATCAACAAGCGCTGAGGCAACTCGCCATAAGCCAGTTCCGGCTCCAGCGACAGATTTTCCAACTGCCGCTGGCTGTTGTCGTTTTTCAGCAAGATGGCCGACGGTTGCAGTAAATCCGTCAGCACCTTGACCAGCACGGATTTATGTTTTTCCATGCCTGCCGTGGTGATCTGCACCGACAACACCCCGTCGTAACGGTCGATCACCAGTCCCGGCAGACCGTCGCTCTCGCCGAATACCAAGCGATAATAAGGCTTGTCGAACAAGCGTTGGCGTAGAGCCAAGGCCTGGGTCAAGCGAGTCTTGAAAAACTTTTCGCCTATGCTGCTATTGGTTTTGCGGGTCAAAAGACGCGCGCAAATCAACGCATGCGGATTGATATAAGCTAGGCCTAGCGGCTTGCCGGCGCTGTCGTTGACGACGACTACCTCGCCTGCTTCGAATTGCTCCAATGGGCTGCGTTTGCTATCGATTTCGTTGCTGAACACCCATAAATGTCCCTGCCTCAGCCGTTTATCTTCGTGTTTTTTCAGGAACAACTCGCGGTAGCTCATGTTTATAAGGTCGTCAGGGTAAAGCCGCCGATATCGGCAGCGGGAATCGTCAATGGCAAACGAATTTCCACGGTTTCGTCGGCCGCCAATTCGGAAGCCCTTACATATTGGCGCGGAGCCAATACCCGCTCGGCCAAAATTCCACCGTGAAAATCCATCAGCGTCAGCTTCAATTTGGGAAAAACTTGCTTAATCCCGGCCTGATTGGTCAAGGCCGCGGTCAGCCAATAGCGGTTGTCCAGCTGCGGCTGCAAATCGCTATGTGAAATAGCCCATTCTTGCGGATTACTGACCGGAGGCAAGTCGCAATTCAACGCAAGGCAAGCGAGAGCCAAGACACTCTGCACGGCGGGCCGGCTGGTTTCGAAATAGCCTATCTGAGCAGCCAACATCAGCACCATCAACGCGCTCCCGAGCGACCAAGCCCAATGACGCACCGGTCGCTGATCCTCCTGCCGCAAAGCCAGCTCGAATCCTGCGCGCGGTTTGATCTTCTCGTCTTGCCGTTCCGATAACGAAGCCAAGGCTTCGAAGGTTTGGCCGCAGCGTTTGCATTTCAATAAACCGCGGCCGTCGCGCAACTGTTTGATGCTGACCTTACGCTGCTTGTCGCAATGCGGGCACCGGCTAAACATGATCAAGCGGGTTTCTTGGCATCCAAGCGGCACCAATCTTCCTGACTGACGGGGTCTGCAACTTGCAATCCTTGGGCACGGTAAGCATCGGCAACCGCCTGAGCCTGTTCGTTCAGTATGCCCGACAAGATCAAACAACCACCGGGCTTGACTAGGGCCGTAATCGTCGCAGACAACTCTATCAGCGGCTTGGCCAGAATATTGGCGACGACCACATCGGCCTGAGCGCCATCGAATTGCTCCGGCAGGTAATAACTGATGCGATCCAATACCCGATTTTTCTCGGCGTTGTATTGTGTAGCAGTCAAGGCCTGAGGATCGATATCGACGCCATGGGCATGTTCGGCACCTAATAGCAAGGCCGCCACGGCCAGTATGCCTGAGCCGCAGCCGTAATCGATCATGGCTTTGCCTTGCATATCGTGGCCGGCCAGCCATTCCAGACAAAGAGCCGTGGTCGGATGGGTGCCGGTGCCGAAAGCCAGACCAGGGTCCAGCGTCATGCAAACCTGGCCCACTTCGTCCACTTCCTGCCCGCTGGGGCATACCCACAACTTACCGGCAAAGTGCATGGGTTGAAAGTAATCCAGCCAGGCCCGCTCCCAGGCCTGGTCCTGTATCACTTCGGCCAGCCATTGCCTTAAGGGTTGGCCGATGAACTGGTTGACTACCAAGGTCTTGACCACATCCGGGTCGGAGTCCAATTCGAACAAGGCCGTGACCTTAGTGTTACTCCAGATCTGGGTTTGATCGATAGCCGGTTCGTAGACGGGTTCGTCTTCGGCGTCGCTATAGGTCACGGAAACCGCGCCTAATTCGCTGAAGAAATCCGACAATTCCGGAGCGGTATGCTCGTCAGTCACTACCGAAAGCTGATGCCATGCCATTTTCGATTTAGAAATTTTGGATAAAGCAAAGGCGGCGCATATCCTGCGCCACCCGACTTTAATTTAGTGAATACCCAGTTTCTTTTCCAGGTAATGAATGTTTTGTCCGCCCATCGCAAAGGCCGAGTCGGCCATGATGTTTTGCTGCAGAGGGATATTGGTCTTGATGCCGTCGATGACCATTTCGCTGAGCGCGGTTTTCATCCTGGCAATCGCGCTTTCCCTGTCGTCGCCGTGCGCGATTAATTTGCCTATCATCGAATCGTAATAAGGCGGCACGCGATAACCGTTGTAGATGTGGGTTTCGCAGCGTATCCCGGGGCCTCCGGGCATATGGAACTGCTCGATAGTGCCGGGGCTGGGCATGAAGGTTTTCGGGTCTTCCGCATTCAAGCGGCATTCTATCGCGTGACCTGTAAATACGACTTGATCTTGCGAGACCGACAACGGTAGACCGGCCGCTATCCGCAATTGCTCCTTGACGATGTCGAAACCGGTGATCATTTCCGTTACCGGGTGTTCGACTTGAACCCGCGTGTTCATTTCGATGAAATAAAACTCGCCTTTCTCGTACAAGAATTCGAACGTACCGGCGCCCAAATAACCGATTTCCTTGCACGCTTTCGCACAACGTTCGCCCATTTGTTTACGTTGTTCCTCGCTGATACCCGGAGCGGGCGCTTCTTCGACGACTTTCTGATGGCGACGCTGCATGGAGCAATCGCGCTCGCCCAAATGGATGGCATTGCCGTGCGCATCGGCCAGTACTTGAAACTCGATATGGCGAGGATCTTCCAGGAATTTTTCCATGTAAACGGTGGAATTGCCGAATGCGACGCCGGCTTCGCCTTTGGTCAGTTCTATCGCATTGATCAGGGCCGCTTCGGTATGCACGACGCGCATGCCGCGGCCGCCACCGCCGCCGGCAGCCTTGATGATGACCGGATAGCCGATTTCCTTGGCCAGTTTCAGATTGGCCTGATCGTCATCTCCCAAGGGTTCTCCGTTTCCGGGCACACAGGGAATACCGGCGGCGATCATGGCTTTCTTGGCCGCGATCTTGTCGCCCATCATGCGTATCGTCTCGGGCCTTGGGCCTATGAACACGAAGCCGCTCTGGCTGACTTTTTCCGAGAAATCGGCGTTTTCGGACAAGAATCCGTAACCCGGATGTATGGCTTGGGCATCGGTGACTTCCGCGGCGCTGATGATGGCCGGAATATTCAAATAGCTTTGGGCGGACGGTGCAGGACCTATGCAAACGGCTTCGTCGGCCAAACGCACATGTTTCAAGTCGCGATCGGCTTCTGAAAAAACCGCAACCGTTTTAATGCCTAATTCGCGGCAGGCGCGTAACACGCGCAGCGCGATTTCGCCCCGGTTGGCAATGACAATTTTTTCGAACATAGTGATCACCCTGCCGCTTATTCGACAATGAATAAAGGCTGACCATATTCAACCGGATGGGCGTTCTCGACCAGGATTTGTTTGATCTTGCCGCTTTTGTCGGACTCGATTTGGTTAAGAATTTTCATGGCCTCGATGATGCAAAGGGTCTGGCCGGCCGAAACCGATTGACCGACTTCGACAAAGGGTGCCGAACCTGGCGATGCGGACCGATAAAAAGTGCCGACCATGGGCGATTTGACCACATGGCCCGAAACGACTTCCTCGGCCGGGGCCGCGGGAACCGCCGCGGCTGGCGCGACCATTGCCGGCGCGGCGGCTACGGCTACGGGTGCGGCATATTGCGCAGGGGCCAGCGATGAATAACGGCTGATTCTGACCGACTCTTCGCCTTCCGAAATTTCTATCTCAGCAATAGCGGATTCCTCGATAAGATCGATGAGTTTTTTTATTTTTCTAATATCCATGGTTCTGAGTTC
>JAQTYP010000158.1 GCA_028688235.1 Methylomonas sp. | reverse complement strand
GAATCGCACGGCATTGGTTTCCGGCGCGGCCATCCGCTTCGAAGGCCAGATCAGTGTATTCACACCCGGAATGAACCAAAGCCCTTGTTACAATTGCCTGTATCAAAGCGATGGCGAGGAATTACAAAACTGCGCCCGCAATGGTGTGATAGCGCCGATCACCGGAATCGTCGGCAGCATTCAAGCATTGGAAGCCATAAAACTCATCATGGCTATAGGTGAAAATCTAACCGGCCGCCTGCTATTACTGGACGGCCTGACCATGGAATGGCAAACCTTACGCCTTAAAAAAAATCCGGCTTGTCCAACCTGCGGCACATTTTAGTTTTATAGCGCGATAAAGCCGGTAAGCTCCGGCTTTATCGTAGCGAAAACCGCTATTTCTTGCCGGCGATACCCTTAATTTTATCGACCAATTTAGTCGCCATGTCCAGCACCATGGATTCACTATCCCCATGCGGCTCGATTTCACCGAAAGGCTCGCCGTTTTTCATCGTATACATGTAAATGAAATAGCCCAAAGGCGCAAACGCGACACAGGCGATTACCAGCATAAAAAACCAAAGTTCAATAACACCACCCATAATCTCCTCCAATTTGTTGTTTTTGTTTTTAAAATAAGGCCGAGACCTTAAGGCGGAATATAACCCCATATGGAATGGGGAACAAGCGCAAAATTTTTGCCTCAAAAGGGCTAAACTTCCATTTAGCCTTGCTGATTCAAACGCTAGCTAGTTTCCGTTTTCATATACCTTCGTTCCGGAGTCCGTGATGAACCCGCAAAAATCGAACTGGCACAGCCTGCCTCCCGATACATTGTTGAAGGAATTCGGCGTCGAAATTCAGCAGGGCTTGGCCGAAGTCGAAGCGAAAAAACGCCTTTCCGGCTACGGCCCCAATCAATTGACCCCTCCCAAAGGCAAGAGTCCGTTTAAACTGTTTTTATCGCAGTTTCATCAGCCTTTGGTTTACATCTTGCTGTTATCGGCGATCATCACCGCATTTCTCGGAGAGTGGGTCGACAGCAACGTCATCTCCGGCGTCGTACTGGCTAATGCCGTCATAGGCTTCATCCAGGAAGCCAATGCGCTCAAGGCCATCAATGCATTGGCCCAGGCCCTGAATGTCAGTGCCACTGTGCTGCGCGAAGGCCGACGCCGGCTAATTCCAGCCAGCGAACTCGTGCCGGGCGACTTGGTGTTACTGCAATCCGGAGACAAAGTACCTGCCGATTTACGTCTGCTGCAGTCACGCGAATTACAGATCGACGAATCGGCACTGACTGGCGAATCCATGCCGGCGGCAAAACAAACAGGCATACTGGACACCGCCACGCTATTGGCCGACCGTAGCAACATGGCCTACTCATCGACGTTGGTAACCTATGGTAGCGGCCTGGGTTTGATCGTCGAAACCGGCGACCGTACCGAAATCGGCTTGATCAACCGCATGATAGCCAGCGCCACCGACCTTGAAACGCCGCTGACCCAGAAAATCAGTCAGTTCAGTCTGCTCTTGCTATGGGCCATTGTCGACTGCGCGGTGCTGACTTTCGTCGTCGGCGTATGGCGCGGCCAATCCATGCTGGACATGTTCATGGCATCGGTGGCGCTGGCGGTAGGCGCGATACCCGAGGGCCTGCCGGCAGCGATCACCATCACACTGGCGATAGGCGTATCGCGTATGGCCAAGCGCAATGCCATCATCCGCAAATTGCCCGCCGTGGAGACTCTGGGCAGCACCACGGTGATATGCTCCGACAAAACCGGTACGTTGACCAAAAACCAGATGACCGTACAGGCGATCTATACCGGCGATCGGTATTTCGAAGTCTCCGGCAGCGGTTACACGCCGGAAGGCGAATTCAGGCTAGACAGCCAAACCATCACTGCCGACACTCAGCCCGCATTACTGGAATGCCTAAAAGCAGGCCTACTGTGCAATGATGCCCGATTATTGAAAGAAACCGACAAATGGCGCATCGAGGGAGACCCAACCGAAGGCGCATTACTGGTCGTCGCCCACAAAGCGGGCCTGCATCACGCCAGCGTCAGCGCCGACCATCCCAGGCTGGATGCTATTCCGTTCGAGTCACAGTATCAGTTCATGGCGACTTTGCACGACAATCCACCTGAAGATAATCGGCACATTTATCTGAAAGGTTCGGTGGAAAGTCTGCTGCCGCGATGCAACTCCGCTTTCGACAACCAGTTGCAAACGATACCGCTCGACAAGGCCGCTTTGCTGCAACGGGTCGAAGCTATGGCCGCCAGCGGTCTTAGAGTATTGGCATTCGCCCGCTGCGACCATAAGGACACCGAAGTCAGCCACGACGAAGTCTGCGAAGGCTTGACCTTCCTGGGACTGCAAGCCATGATCGACCCACCCAGACCGGAAGCGATCACCGCGATTGCTGCTTGCTATCGGGCCGGCATCGAAGTCAAGATGATCACCGGCGATCATCCCATCACTGCTCTGGCCATCGCCCGGCAATTGGGCATGCGGCAAACCGAACACGTCGTCAGCGGCGCTGATTTGCAAAAAACCGCCGAGAGCGATTATCCCGACCTGGTTCAACGATGTTCGATTTATGCTCGCATCGCCCCGGAACAGAAATTAAAACTGGTGGAAGCGCTGCAAAGCAAGGGTCATGTCGTGGCAATGACCGGCGACGGCGTCAACGACGCCCCCGCCTTACGCCAGGCCAATATCGGTGTAGCCATGGGCTTGGGTGGCACCGAAGTCGCCAAGGAAGCCGCTGCGATGATATTGACCGACGACGATTTCGCCACGATAGAGGCCGCCGTCGAAGAAGGCCGCGGGGTATTCGACAATCTAGTCAAATTCATCGCCTGGACCTTGCCGACCAATCTCGGCGAAGGCCTGGTGATTACCGCGGCCGTATTCGCCAATGTTGCTCTGCCCATAACCCCGCTGCAAATTTTATGGATCAACATGACTACCGCGGTATTGCTTGGCCTGATGTTGTCGTTCGAAGCCAAGGAACCCGGCCTGATGAATAAGCCGCCCAGAGCCCCCAAGCAACCAATCCTGACCAAACACTTGGCATTCAGGGTTTGTCTGGTGGGCGTGTTATTGCTAACCGGCGCCTTCGGCTTATTCGAATATGCCTTGAGCCAGGGCAAATCATTAGCCGTGGCGCGCACGATTGCCGTCAATGTGTTCGTGTTCTGCGAACTATTTTATCTGTTCAATTGCCGCTCGTTACATTACTCGATGTTCCATGTCGGCGTATTTTCCAACCCCTGGGTTATCTTCGGCGTTGTCAGCATGACTTTGCTGCAACTCATGTTTACCTACTGGCCGCCAATGCAAGCCCTGTTCGGCAGCGCCACAATCGAATCCGAAGAATGGGTGTTGATCATAGGTGTCGGACTGGTGGTTTATGCTGTGGTGGGTTTGGAAAAATTGCTATGGCGTTGCTTCGGGAAATAAACGACTGTCCACACTGTTGCCAAAATAAGTACCAAACTGTGCAACGCCAATTCAGTGTGTCGACCGACCCTATAATCATCTGAATACAAATCTATTTCTTAATTCGGAGCCAGCCATGGATACTAAACCACCTCTGCCACCCTTCACCCTGGAATCCGCCTCGCAAAAAGTACTCATGGCAGAAGATGCCTGGAACAGTCGAGACCCAGACCGGGTAGCGCAGGTCTATACAGAAGACACCGTCTGGCGTAACCGGGCAAAATTCCCGCAAGGCCGTGAACAGGTGCGGGCCTTTTTACAGCGCAAATGTGCCAGAGAATTGGACTATCGTTTGATCAAGGAATATGGGCAACCACCGGCAATCGCATCGCCGTCCGCTTTGCCTATGAATGGCGCGACGATGCAGGCAATTGGTATCGCAGCTACGGCAACGAAAATTGGGAATTCAACAAATACGGATTGATGCAACGACGCTTCGCCAGCATCAACGATTTACCGACTCTGGAACAGAATAGACTATTTCATTGGCCATTAGGCCGGCGCCCCGATGACCATCCAGACTTGGGCGAACTTGGATTGTAAAAATCCGGTAGCGGTTTAAATCATCCAATCATAATAAAAAGGGCGGATAAATCCGCCCTTAAATACGGCCTTAATGACTAACTTCGACCTTTCCACCTTTAGGCTGACCGATTTCGTTCAACATTTTGTTGAACCAATCGGTATCGATGTTGAACGGTTTTCCGCCTTTGATGCGTGGAAACTCGATCGCGCGCAACACGTTGCCGTTATCTTCGTCATGACCGATCAAGCCCGATTCGCGGCGCAAAGCGCATTCCACCGCCAAGTCGGCGCAAGACTTGATCAATCGCATGTCGTCTACATTGGACGCAGAGGCGCGAGCGAAATAACCTGATTTTTGCACCAAGGTTTTCTCGGCACCGACCATTTGCGAGAATTGTTCGCCGAACCATTTGCCTGGATTGACTGCATCCAGTTTGATGTGCCCGAACGCATCACGCGGCACTTCCTGACCTTTGGCTTGCATTTCGGCGACGATAGCCTCTACGCCAGCACCTTCGGATACAAAGATATTCACGCAGTCGACTTTATCCATCACTTCGCGCAGACGCTTGGCTTCAGCTTCCAGATCGATCGCCATTTCCGGCACGAATACCGCATGGACTTCGTAAGACTCGCGGCTCAATCCCAATTCGGGAAGCCATTCGGCTTTATCCAGCAATTTGCGGTATTCTTGCGCAGTTGCGGCAGTCAACCATCCGCAGTTACGGCCCATGACTTCGTGAACGATGAGCATACGCGGGTTGGCGTTATTCTCGGCCACCACGTTCATGAAATAACGCGCGCCCTGCTCAGCGGCGGTCCATGCGCCCAAAGATTGTTTGATCGGAAATACGTCGTTATCGACGGTTTTCGGCAAGCCGATTACGGTTAGGCCGTAATCGTTTTTGGCCAGGAAGGCGGCCAAGTCGGCCGCCGCGGTGTTGGTATCGTCACCACCTATAGTATGCAGAATATCGACCCCATCTTTGACCAACTGATCGGCCGCCACTTTTTGCGGATCTTCACCCTCTTTAACCAATCCGCGTTTAACGCAATCTTTTACGTTGGTCAGTTTGACCCTGCTGTTACCAATCACAGAACCACCAAAACGTTGCAGCAAACTGGCTTTTTGCCGCACTTCCGGGGTAACCGAATATGCATCGCCCAACAATAGGCCTTTATAACCGCCGCGATAGCAAATAATTTCGATGCTAGGATCGATTTCGGTATATCGTTCGATCAGACTGCCGATTGCGGAATTCAAGCAAGGCGCCAAACCGCCCGCAGTCAGGATTGCAACTTTTTTGGGTTTATTCATGAGCGTATAAAGATTTAAGTTAAGAAAAAACCATGAATGCCAGCCGATTTTCTAACTATCGACGACCGTTACACGATATCGCCTAGGAATCGAAATTCATCGCAAAATCGCGTAAACCTGCGATTTTAACACAGGCTTTTTATCTAGTGAGGATATAAGGCCAGCGAATTTTTCTGACTACAACGACGACTGTATTTCAAATTGCAAGGTGTCTAATTCAACATGCTCTATGTTATGAATAATCGCGACATAAGTAACCGGTTGGACATCGTTAGTGGTAATCTTTATGTAAGCATGGCCGTTGACTCGATTAACCGATAGTGAAAGATATTCGCTACCGAGGTAATCATGGCTTTCACTCACAAAATCAAGCAACGTAAGCCCCCCCTTATTTGAAACCGTTTTTTTGGGGATTAGTGAATCTATAACCATAGACATCAGACCGATACACCAGAGTTAACAAGGCAATGGAGAATACAGCCTTGCTTACCAATTGCTAGTGTACCTCGGGGCAAAAACTAGGACGCACAGGTCATCCAATCGCTTACAATTTGGCAAAAGGCATCAGGTGCTTCCACATAAAGCCAATGCCCGGCACCTGGAATTTCGACGATTTCAGCATCAGGAAACAGCCCTGCTACCGATTCAGGTGTGATATATGCTGAATGTTGCCCTGCAATGAACAAGGCTTTTTCCCTGAAAGCTTGCTTGAATACTGCGGGAAAACCAACAATATGATTGGCGTTTCGTTGAATGAAATCGAGGTTAACGCGCCAATAATATGCACTGTCTTTAAGCTGCAGATTTTGTAATAAGAATTGTCGAAACCCTATATCTGGAATCGCATCCGCCAAAAACTGTTCTGCCTGCTTGCGGTTATTCAATTTATCCAATGGTAATTGCTTGAGCGCTTGTATCATTACATCAAAGCTATGCGTATAGGCCACAGGCGCAATATCTGCGACCATCAAACTTTCAATACGCTCTGGACGAGTCAAAGCAATGCACATTGCAACCTTACCGCCCATGCTATGACCGAGTATATGCGCTTTATGCAAACCTAAACCATCCATAAACCGGATGACATCATCAGCCATTACAGGGTAATCCATAACTTCATGATGCGGTGAGGCGCCGTGATTCCGCATATCCAGCACATATACCTGCTGCTTCTCCGCCAAGCGTTTGGCCACTGTGCGCCAATTTCTGGACGAAGCCAAAAAGCCGTGCAAAATAATTAATGGCTTGGCACATTCCTCGCCATAACTTTCGAAAACCAGCTCAACAGCCATCATTGTTAGCCTCAAGCAAGCCCGAACAAAGCACCTAGCAAACCACCGAACACCCCACCCCAGACTACCAACCAACCCAAATGGATTTTGATGATGCTTTGCACGATTTCCTTAACCATTTGCGGCGTCAATTCACTCAGACGTTTATCGATCACGAATTCGATTTTACCGGTCAAATCCTCACTGATCTTATGCGCATTAAGGCCTTGTTGTAGCGCGTGTTTAAAGCGCTCGGATTCCACCATGTCCGTTAAAGTATGCTGCATTTTCTCGATAAAGGGCTGTTTTAACGGAAGCAAAGCCTCTTCGCCTCCCATCATCATCAACATGCCACCGAACGATGAATTCATGATTGATGATACCAAGCCATCATAAACCTTGTCGTAATCGACCGCGTTCAACAACGGACTTAGGTTTAGCACTTTTCCGCCTTGCTTTTCCTCGTTTTCAATGAATTGCTCAATGTGTTGAGCGGTAAAGAACTGCTCCATCATCAAGTTCTTAATCGACACCTTAAATTCTTCGAATCGCGCCGGAATAATGCCCGATCCATACAATAGCGGCACTTTTTCGAACAACATATGAATCGCCAGCCAATTGGTAATGGCTCCGGAAAACGCAAAAAAACCAATGGCTTTTGTCATCTCGGAATAAAAAGGGCAAACATACCCGATTACGATAACAAGCAATGCAATTGCGTTAGTTACTGTACTTTTGTTAACAAGATTTTTCATAGACTAACGGTTCGAAAATTTAATACAAAAAAAAAGCCCATCCTAAGATGGGCTTTTTATAAATAAGAGCTTGGCGATGACCTACTTTCACATGGCAAACTGCCACACTATCATCGGCGCAAAGCGGTTTCACTTCCGAGTTCGGGATGGGATCGGGTGG
>JAQTYP010000157.1 GCA_028688235.1 Methylomonas sp. | reverse complement strand
GCTATCCACTTCGTTGAGTTTATCCCGCAAGGCATCCTGCATTTGATGAGCGTTTTGCTGCATGGTACGGAACTTCAACATAGGAAACTCTTTACCGTGAATACCGCAGCGTTTTTGCGCGTAAAAAATGCTGCCTTTTGAATCCAGCCGAATAGCAATCGCAATTAACAGCCAAGCAGGGAAACTCAGTGCCAATAAAGTGCTGGCAAGCAGTATGTCAAAAATACGTTTCTTCATCTGATACTTGGCAATCGAATAGGCATTGGCCAACATATCGTAATGATGAAACGTTTGGGGCATTTCATGATTCACCATCGTTTGATCCTGAGGCTCAGGCGAAGTATCAATCAACGCATCCAAGCAATTGCGGGTATCAGCAGCAGCAACCTGATGACCAACGCCTAATAAACAATGTCGAACTTGTGCGTGCTCACCTACATGAACAGCATCGTGGAGCACACTGGCCTGTACCCAGGAATTTGCAGCAAATACACAATCGTTACCAATCACGGTCGGCCCCACAATAGTGGCATTTTCTGCAATGGAGCAATGATTACCAAATAACACAGGACCAATAATCGTCACGCCTTTGGCAACTGTGCAATGATTACCAAACACCACATTACCAACAATTTTGGGTTCACCATTCAACTCAGGCGTTGCCGATTGAATCCAGTCAATCTGACTGTTATTCACTTCAAGTGACTCGCGCAACAAACGAAACTGCATTCGCAAATAAGCGCCAGTAGTCAGCACAGAACACCCATCATCCAGATAATGTGCTCTGATGTGCAGCCCTTGATTGATTAACAAGGGCAATAACTGTTCTTTCAAATCAAAAAAGGTATTTTCGGGAATAAATTCAAAACAACGAGGTGATAGCAAATACAAGCCGGCCAAACCCGTATTACTGCGCCGGTTCTGAGAGCGGTGCGAACGATAAATACCTTCAATGGTGCTGTCTTTAGAAACTTTAATCGTTTCGGAATACTGCAATTCGCAGGGACTCTCAAAAACAGCAAATGTCCCTCCCCAATCAGCGCCACAGGCTTCAAACTCATTGAGAATCAAATTGAGTTTGTATTCACTGACAAATGTTGAAGCATTCAAGATAATAAAAGGCTCATTACTTAGCGCCTCTTTCAAGGGCAAAATGGCGCCAGCAGTGCCTTTAAACTCATTCTGACGGTGGACAATCAGGCCGAGGCCTGTATTGTCGTATTCATGCCCATTGTCGGACTCCACCATTACCAAGTGAATTTCATTAATATCATTGCTGCGTAACGCATCTATCTGGAATTCCAAGAAGCCACGATTCAACAAACTCGGAAGTTCATGGGTATGTAATGACCCTTTAGAAAACCAAGAGACAGTACCTTTATTTAAAATAACCGCTTTTGAAACTTTGGCATTCATAATTTAATTTAATTTAAAATTTAACTAGGTCATCCCTTGAATTTTTATTTGAAAATCAGTAAAAAAATTCAAATTAAAAATACATCTAAGTGGCGTCAATAACAAAGAAAATAACCACATATAATAAAAGATTAAACAATATGGCCGCACTAAAAATCAAACCCATGTCAAAAATCATCGCGCGATAGCGTTTAGATAAAATCGATTTCAGCGTAGTAATTTCATATTCAGTATACCAAGCTCGTTCAAATGGATAACGTCCTTGAGCAAGCATTTGACGTGATTTCGCGTAGAGCGGTTTTTTCCATTTAACATGAGCATAATGTCGATAAGCATCCACCAAACGCAAATGCTTATTTTGAATCTTGACTTCAGTAACCGAAAAATCAGAATTCGCATCGGTTTTATTCAAATTCGCCATGGATAGATCACTAGAAATTCAATTAAAAATTCGTATGCAACATACGTACAAAAATAAAGTAATTCGCAATGATAGAGATAGCAGATACCGTAATCGCTAATAATACAGCACCGATTCGCTCCAGCCATTGACGTCGAAGAGCTGATAAAACCTGAGGCGAAGACAAAAAACCATGATTGTCTACCCCCGACTGTTGCAAATGTTCCATGATGCGAACCATCTCTTCAGTCTGTATTCTTTTTTTTAAATGCGAGCTCAAGGTTTTCATAACAATTCTTTTTCAATTTGACGCAAATCATCCTGAATATCCATTTTCATACGCTCCAGGAAATCCATCAAAAAGGCATATACAACACCAACGACAATTGCCAGTAAAAACGCGGTCACCATATTGAGCATGGTATTGGGAAATACCGGATTATCTGGCAAGGATGCTTCATCAACCACAATAGCGTTATTGATTGTGCGCCTTTCCTGAGCGAGCGCCTCTTCGAGATTGACTAAAAGTATCTCTTGGCGTTTTTTGTATTGTTCTATATCCCAATTAAACTCATTAATTCGGCTATAAATCTCAGGAGCCAATCTAATGTTCTGATCGATTTTCTCAATTCGCCCAATTAGTCCATTCTTGCGCGCATTCAGGCTGTCTTTTTCAACTTCAAGATGAACAATTTCCTGTCGCAAGGTTTCGATCAAAGTATTAGGTGATTTAATTTTACTGTCTTGAATGCGTTTTAGCTCGTCCACGTAATCCTGCATTTTGCGATCATACTGAATCGTCAGTTTCTCGATTTCAGGATGCTGCCCCTTGTACTCTATTTTGGCACTGGCAATTTGTGCTTCCAAATCCGATAGCTGTTGCTTCAAACTACCAATTAATGGGTTAGATAACGCCACTGAGGAATGTGAAAATGCGGTAAGCTCTTGGGTATACTGTTTTTTCAAACTCGTCAATTTCTTTGAAACCTCTTCAAAACTAAGCTGGGTATCTTCAATGGCTTTATAATGTTCTGTTCGTTGTGAAGTAAGACTTCTTAACTCCTCTTCTTCCAAGGCAATTTTATTTTCGACCTTGAATGTCAACAGCTGTTTACGTGCAGCAATAAGTTTTGTCTGAGTTTCCTGTAACTCATTTTCGATGGAAATACGGTTTTCAGTAGTGACTTTTAACGAATAACCATTGAGTGTTTCGTTGAATAATGCAACATAGGCATTGGCAATTTGCATTGCCAGCTGTGGCTCTCTATCCCGAACATAAATCTTTATTTGAAAGTTGGTGCCACTTCGAAAATCAACATTGCGTTTAAGCTGAGATACCGTTTTTTGAGGAAACATGGCTTGAACCTTGTTCCGAAGAAAATCGCTATCCAACAAACCTAGATAAATTATTTGCGCCTCACCACGCGATTCGGGCAACAATGGAGAGCGACTAACTTGTTTGGTATCTTGAGAGGAATATAACGTAAGAATATCTGAACGAGCAGGAACACAAAAAACGTTTTTGGCTTCGTAGAGTGGCGGTAAAATCCAGCTTATTATTGCTGCTATTACAACCGAACAAATCATCATTAAATAAATGACTTTTCGCCGTGTATAGAGAATGTACCAATAATCGTAGATATTGTACCCCTCCTTTTCGTTTTCTTCTGTCGCCAAACTCATAATAAACAATATGCCTTTTCATTATTGCTCAGGAACTTATTAATAGCTTCAAATCTCATTACAATATTTTCAACCAATATATATCCAATTTCGAATATCCACTAACTGCTTGGCTTCAGCAAGTCAAAGTGACCTGACTGCAATCCTTGCTAGCATTAGCAAAATCAAATATGCTAAAGCAGCAGCCATCAACTGCGTCAAAATCCTACCATAAGGATTACTGTTCTGACATTGTAACCATCGAATACCGCTATTATTATGACACTTTTGGACACCTTAACCCAAGCTTAACAAGGTTAAAATAATTTAATTTATTATCAACAGCTTACAAGTTGTATGGCGCTATAATAATGTAGTGTTATACGATTTGTAAGTTGTTGTTTTTGGGTCTTCTGTATTTCGCGGAGTAACGGGATAAAAAGCCTGATTCCTTTGGGGTAATAAATGGTAGCCAATTGATATTTAAGTCATATACTTTATTTTACTAACACTGAAAGCTATTCGTATACTTCATTTCCCAGGGGCTACCCGCGAAATACGGAAGAGCCAAGATGGGTTAACACTGCGACACCAGCGTGAATTGTTATGTTTGTGAAAAATAAATCTGGACGAAATATGATTTTTTACCAACAATGATGACATCTTAAGCTATGCGTAATGTTGTGAACCATATCACGCCTAGGAAAGCTTTGCAGCGCTTCAATTTCGGTACCAGCTGTTTATAGTGCTTAATAAAGTCAACCAATGGTTCTGGAGTAAGTATTCAGACCCCTACCAGAATTTGTGTTGACCATAACGACAAAACAATGGGTTACGGATGCGAGGCACCCAAAAATGGGGAGGGGTCTGAATGCTTACGTTCTGGAAGAGAACAGCTCAACAAATTCTTAAATACAGCACCTGCTTCACGGCCCTGCGATCAATGTCATTGGATGAATATTGGAGTTAAATTATGAAAAACAATTTACGCAAACGTATTCTAGTGACCGGCGGTGCTGGTTTTTTAGGTTCCCACTTGTGTGAGCGACTAATCAATGACGGCCATGAAGTACTTTGCGCTGATAATTTTTATACGGGCCGCAAACACAATCTAAGCGCTCTGTTTTCAAATCCTCTGTTCGAATTGCTAAGACACGATGTCACATTTCCGCTTTATGTCGAGGTAGATGAGATCTACAATCTAGCCTGTCCAGCATCGCCTGTTCACTATCAGTTTGATCCGGTTCAAACGACAAAAACCAGCGTGCATGGTGCCATCAACATGCTGGGGCTTGCCAAACGCATCAAAGCTAAAATATTTCAGGCTTCAACCAGTGAGGTCTATGGCGATCCTGAAGTCCATCCACAAACTGAAAGCTATTGGGGGCGAGTCAATCCCGTAGGCATTCGTTCTTGCTATGACGAAGGCAAACGCTGTGCAGAAACCCTTTTTTTTGACTATTTTCGCCAGCATGATATGCGTATCAAGGTGGCACGCATTTTCAATACCTATGGCCCCCGAATGCACCCTAATGACGGTCGCGTGGTTTCTAATTTTGTTGTACAGGCGTTGAAGGGGGACCCAATAACATTATTTGGCGACGGCAGCCAAACCCGGTCTTTTTGTTATGTTGATGACTTGATTGAAGGTTTTGTTCGCATCATGGATTCACCTGACGAAATAACCGGCCCCATCAATTTAGGCAATCCAAGTGAATTTACCATCCGTGAGTTGGCCGAAAAAGTCATTGACATAACCGGTTCTCGATCACCAATGATTTACAAACCGCTACCCAGTGACGATCCTTTACAGCGTAAACCTGACATCAGTTTTGCTCAAAAGGCTCTGAATTGGACACCCAATATTCAATTGGATGAAGGATTAAAACGCACAATCTGTTATTTCGAGGAGTTGCTTGGACAAAATGCAACTTAGCATTCCCGTTATAAAGTAAAGGGCTTTTGTTAAATCAAGATCCCCCAATGAGCCATTATGTTGATCGGCTCAAAGAACCTATTTAACTATTAATTTGGGTGTTGACGCCGGTTGAAAATTGACCAGGGTTATTAACCTGTCCTGTCCAAAAATTAAACAGGAGCTTAGAATGTGATGACCATGATCTTTCTTGAGAAATTCGAGCTCTTCCGTACTTCGCGGAGTAACCCCAACATATAGGGTTATGCATACCCGAACATTATGAGAGCTTGATAGGCGCCGAATTGGAAACACGTCTGCATGTTTAACCGGGTGCAATCGTTGCTCCCACACAGGCGGGAGTCGTCTGGTTGGTCGTTATCAGCCAATGTTTTTGAAAGTTCCTTAGCCTGACGCGGTCGATTTTAGTAAACTGTTTGGCCAGTTTTTGTATTTAAAGATTGGTCATGACTTATTGTATTGCGGTATCGGTCAGGGACGGATTGGTCCTGACCTCCGACTCCAGAACCAACGCCGGCATCGACAACGTGAGTGTGCATTGCAAAATGCATGTGTTGCCGACTTTCGACGATCGCAGAATCGCGTTGCTTTGTGCCGGCAATCTGGCGACGACCCAAGTGGTGCTGGAGCAGTTGCGTAGGGATATCAAGGAATGCGCGGAAGTCAATTTGAATACCGTAGCCTATCTTTCCGAAGCCGCCGAATATCTAGGGCGGGTCAGTCTGGAAAAACAACAACGTCACGCCTCGGCTGGGCAGAGCGGATTCTTTCCGTCTGCGACTTTTCTTTTGGCCGGCCAGATCGCTAGCGAGCCTCACGGCGCTTATCTGGTGTATCCGGAAGGCAACTACATCACGACTTCCAGCCAAACCCCTTATCTGCAAATCGGCGAAAACAAGTACGGTAAACCGGTATTGGACAGGTTTTTGACCGCCGATACCGGCCTGGACGAAGCGGCTCGCTGTTGCCTGATTTCGATGGATTCTACGATGCGTAGCAATGCGAGTGTCGGGCCGCCCGTCGATTTATTGATTTATCGCAAGGATAGCCTGGGCTGGGATACTTACTACAGCTTCAAGGAAGACGACGAATATTGGATGCAAATGCGGCGTATCTGGCAGCAGACCTTGATGGAAGGATTCGCGGCGATGCCTGGGCTGAACGGCAGAGAACCTCTAGCCTTCCCGCCGATCGACTAAGAGGGTATCATCCGGCACACAACATGCTTGGCGACAGTCTCTATCCTCTGAGTGAGTTGAAGAGCGCAAGCCAGATGGAGCAATGCCAAATAGTTGACTCCTTTGCATGTGTAGCGGGTTCTAATAACCCTGAACCCTTTCAGCCATGCAAAGGTGCGTTCGACCACCCAGCGTCGGGCAGGATGACTGTCGTGGGGGCAAGCACAAGTTGTGCCGGATTTCCTCTAAGTTAACGCCTCGGAGCGAAGGCAAGTCGTCACCGCCCATTACGCTAAAATACCGCTTCATTCTTGGTTGCCTACACACTCGGCGCACCGCATTGATAGCTCTAACTCATGACGATAGAATTTAGGAAAATCCACATCAAAAGTGCGCGGAAAACGGCATCCCGCCAATCGCGTGAAGGCAAAGCATTCGGCAAGCCGGCGCGCGTCATCCACCCGTTCCGGCAGTCATTTATCGCGGCAGTGATCGCATGAGCTCGATCACCATCATCTGGTCCATGATGGCGGCGGCGAGCCTCACCCTCTCGCTGATCTACACCTTCGTCTGGCTGAGAAATCGTAGCGAACCAGCCAACCTATACTTTGCGCTGACCGCATTCGGCACCTCGGTTTTTGCCGGGTTCGAATTGGCCATGATGCGCGCGGAGTCTGCAGCGGCCATGGCCGCGATCATCCGCTGGATTCACCTACCCGCTTGGTTGATCATCGTATCGCTGGTCGGGTTTGTGAGCGCTTATCTTCGCGTGGGGCCAAGCTGGCTCGCCTGGAGCGTGGCCGGCACCCGGACACTCGGGCTGTTCGCGAATTTTCTGGTCGGCGACAATCTCAACTTCCTGAAGGTCGATATCCGAAGGGATATTTGGTTTCTTGGAGAACCGGTCGCCCTGCCCACCGGAGATCGGAAGAGCAC
>JAQTYP010000156.1 GCA_028688235.1 Methylomonas sp. | reverse complement strand
AAGACCTTGGAGCAGTTAACCAAGGCCGGCAGCGACAAGGCCGAACGCGAAGAATTGTTGCGTTATCAACTGGAGGAATTGCAGCAATTGAATCTTGCCGACTACGATTATCAAGCCCTGGCCGAAGAACACAACAAACTGGCCAATCTGGGCAAGATTCTGACTGTCGGCCAGCAGCAATTGGACATCCTGTACGACGGCGATCAGCAATCGGTGGCACAAATGCTCGGCCATTGCCAGCATGCGATAACCGAGTTGAGCCAGTACGCCGGCGAGCTTGGCGAAATCGGCGAGTTGCTGGCCGGTGCCGAGATTCAAGTCGGGGAAGCGGTTCAACAATTGCGGCGCTTTCTGGAGAATCAGGAAGCCGATCCGCAACGGTTGGCCGCGGTGGAAAATGAAATCGGCGTGATCCAATCCTTGAGCCGCAAACACAAGGTACAACCCGAAGAACTGCCGCAACTGGCCGCCCAGCTGGTCGACGAACTCGACGGCATCAGCCATAGCGGCGAGCGCATCGAGGCTTTGAGCGCCGAGTGCGATCATCTGCTGAAACACTATCGGCAGTTGGCAAAAGAATTATCGGCATCCAGACAGGCCGCCGCAAACGAACTGCAACGGCGAATCTCCGCAACCATCAAGGAACTCGGCATGCCGCACGGTGAATTCATCGTCGAAATTGCCTGCGATGAACTGGCGATACCGCAGCGCAACGGCAACGACAGCATCGAATTTCTGGTCAGCACCAATCCGGGACTTCCGGCCAAACCCTTGTCCAAAGTCGCCTCGGGCGGCGAACTGTCTCGCATCAGCCTGGCGATACAAGTCACCACCAGCACCGACAAGACCACGCCGACGATGATCTTCGACGAAGTCGATTCCGGCATAGGCGGCGGCATCGCCGAGATCGTAGGCCAAAAACTAAGGCGTTTGAGCAACAACCGCCAGGTATTGTGCGTAACCCATTTGCCGCAAGTCGCCGCCCAGGCCCACCAGCATCTTTTCGTCGCCAAAAATCAAAAAGCCGCCGTCACCTCGTCCACGGTCAGACGCCTGAGCGACGGGGAACGCGTCGAAGAAGTCGCCCGCATGCTGGGCGGCGTAACCATCACCGAGAACACCCTGGCGCATGCGCGGGAAATGCTGGGATTGAGCGCACCGACAAACGCCGGCAGATAGACCAAAGCGGATGAAGGCGCGGTATCGCCCCGGCTAATGAAAGTTTTCCGTGGGAGCTGTGCCCTCTCGTCGCGACGAAGGCATAGCTTCCACAATGACTTTCAGAGTAAACGGTGAACGGAAAATCCGGGGTAACAAGCGGATTTATTGGGTGTATTTCGTGCCTTCTCGGACTACGTGCAATTTTTAGACTCAACGAAACAAAGTTTTGCGATAGAGGTATAAATGCACACCCAGGTTGGCGACAAACAGGTAGCCCGTCAGGGCATGCAAACGTCGCCAGCGCTTCCGACGCGCCGCGGCAAGCGCCAACGAAGCCGCCAGACTCCCCACCATGGCTATTTTGTTATAGCGATTGATGCGCTTTTTCGTCAACAGCGGCGGCGTTAGCGGTTCGGCCAACACCTTATCCACCGCCGCATCCAATTTCGTTTCCAAAACCGCTATCTCTATGCCGCTCGGATCGAAATTCACCACGACGCTACCGGTACGGGCATTGTCTTGCAACTCGGTGATGGCCGTTATTTTCGATAGTTCGCTTCTGAGTTCCTTCAGTCGCCCCTGATCACGCAGACGCTTGTCGCGTATCCTTATCCGGCCCGGCAACGATGATACTATTCTATTCATTCTCCACTCTTAGGGTTTGGTTGGTTTAAATTGCTTCGCCTGGTTTTGGCGACACACATGCTACAACACTAACGGTAGACTTTGCTATTTTCCGGGCTTACCGCGAAACTCAGGGTAGGAGCGATGCCGCGGCCATACAACTGCAGCCCATGTTACAATCGGCACCTGTTTTTAACCGACCCCAAAAGGCTCTCTCATGCAATTTCGAAAATTTTCCGCGCTTGCGCTGTTGTGCTTATCCTTTTCCGCGGCCGCTCAAGTCCAGCTGACTCAAGCCGATCTGCTCGGCACTTGGCAAATCGACAAGGAATCGGTCAGCGCAGACGGCAGCAACGCCCGCGGCCTGAACACCACTTGGTCTTTCAGACCGGACGGCACGATAGAAGGCACCAGCGAAGAATCCGACGCTCATGCCCGCATCAATCAACTGCGCGCGGTGCTGAACTATTCGGTTGAAAACGGCAAATTGATCAAGCAAGCGGCGCCTGGCCGCTCCAAAATGGAAACCTGCGAAGCCATCGAAAAAGAAGGCAATAAAATGGTACTGAAGTGCCAGTCCATCTACTTTTTCATGACTAAAAAATAAAGGCCGCTATGCGTTCCCACGCGGGCGCGTAGGAACCATGTTGATGATATGCCTCGTCGCGATTTTAAAGGCTTTTAATCGCGACGAGGGCATCGCTCCCTGATGTTCACAATAGCAATATCGATATATAGATCGTGGATACCCACCGCTTATCCACCCAGGGTTTTCCTTTAAGCCCCGCGCCATTGGACTAATGACCAGACGATTTCCAACCGACTCCTAACCGACAGCAAGCTCATGCGCCGCCTTGCTCTTCGTCGAGTTTGATCCAACGCAAACGGTTGGCGTTGCTGACCACGGTGACCGAGGACATCGCCATCGCCGCACCGGCTATCATGGGGTTCAGCAATATGCCGAACATGGGATATAACAAGCCCGCCGCCACGGGGATACCGATGGTGTTGTAAAAGAACGCGCCGAGCAGATTCTGTTTGATGTTGGCTACGGTCAATTTGGATAGCGCCATCGCTTCCGGCACCTTCAATAACGAGCCTTGCAGCAATACCACATCGGCACTTTCGATCGCCACGTCGGTGCCGGTACCTATCGCGAAACCGACATCGGCTTGCGCCAGCGCCGGCGCGTCGTTGATGCCGTCTCCGACCATGCCCACGACCTCGCCCTGCATCTGCAGTTCCCTGACCACGGCAGCCTTATCCTGCGGCAGGACCTGCGCGCGAATTTCGTCTATGCCGGCCTGAGCCGCAATGGCGCCGGCGGTGATTTCGTTGTCGCCGGTCACCATCAATACACGCAACCCGCGCCGCCTTGCCAGCTTTACCGCCTGCGCCGAATCGTCCTTGATAGGATCGGCTACCGATACAATGCCGACCACGATCTTTTCGACCGCCAGCATCATCGGCGTCTGTCCCGAGGCGGCCAATTCGGCCAGTTGGCCATGATGATGATCGATGGCAATGCCGTGCTCGGCCATCAGCGCCGCGTTTCCGAACAGCCATGGTTTTCCGTCTATACGCCCGGTAATGCCGTGGCCGGCAACGGCATGAAAACGCCTGACCTTGTCCATCTCCAGCCGTCTTTCTTCCGCAGCCGCCAATATTGCCGCCGCCAAAGGATGTTCGGAACCCGATTCCAGGCTGGCGGCTTTTTGCAGAATTTGATCTTCGCTGTATTCTTCGAACGCCGAGATATGGGCCAGGGTCGGTTTGCCGACCGTCACGGTACCTGTTTTATCCAGGATCAGACAAGTCAGCTTGCCGGCTGTCTGCAAGGCTTCACCCTTGCGGATCAATACGCCCATCTGCGCCGCCCTGCCGACCGCGACCATTACCGAAATCGGCGTCGCCAGTCCCAGCGCGCAAGGGCAGGCGATGACCAGCACGGTCATCGACGTCACGAAGGCATAAGCCAGCGAAGGCGAGGGTCCGAAGATCAACCAGACGAAAAACGTAAACACCGAGATCGCCACGACGGTCGGCACGAAAACCGCTGAAATCTGATCGGCCAAACGCGCCAGCGCCGGCTTGCTGCTCTGAGCCTGTCGCACGCTATGGATGATTTGCGCCAAGGCCGTGTCCCGCCCTATCCGTGTCGCGGCGAATAAAAAACTGCCGTTTTGGTTGATCGTACCGGCGGCCACATTCGATCCCGCGACTTTTTCGACCGGCATGGATTCGCCGGTCAGCATCGATTCGTCGACCGTAGAATGGCCCTCGAGCAATACGCCGTCCACGGCAATTTTTTCCCCCGGCCTGACTCTTAGCGTTTCCCCCAACCCGACTTCCGCTATCGGAATGTCCACTTCCTGTCCATCCCGCACGACCCGTGCCGTCCTGGGCTGCAGACCGATCAATGCCCGAATGGCCGCAGAGGTTTTGCCGCGCGCCCGCGTTTCCAGGGCGCTTCCTAAATTGATGAAGGCCAGGATGATCGCCGACGCTTCGAAATAGGCGTGAGTCGACAACGACGGCAGGCGATCCGAATAATCGATCACTATGGATGAATACAACCAGGCCGAACCGGTACCCAGGGCAATCAAGGTATCCATGTTGGCCTGCCTGACCTTCAGTAATTTGATAGCGCCGGTGAAAAAATGTCCGCCGGAATAAAACAAAACCGCCAGCGTCAATAATGACACGTTCGTCCAGAATTCCGTACCCTGGAGCGTCCCCATCATCGGAAACCAATCCAGATGCGCACCCAACATCAGCGGAATACCCAAGGCCCCGGCCACGCCGGCCTTTCGCATCAACGAAACGTAACGTTGTTCTTCCTGCCGTTCTTCATCGGCGGGGTCTTCCAAGCCTTCCATGACCGCGGCATCGTATCCGGCTTCCTTGAGCGCCGACTTCATCTGATTGGGCTCGGCACTACCCATGACGACCGCCGAGTGATCGGCGAAGTTGACGTTGACGCTTTCCACGCCCTCGACGCCTTGCAAGGCGGTTTCGACAGCCGCAATACAACCGGCGCAGCGCATGCCCAAGATGGATAAACGCGTTTCCTGTTCCTGACTCACTGTTTGTTCGCTACTCATAACATGCTGTTCCGGTTGTCATTAAAACAACGCCGCTTATTCGACGTTGAATCCCGCATCTTCGATGGCGTCTTCGATGGCCTCGATATCGGTTTGATCCGGATCGAATTCGACATCGACCCGTTTTTCCTGATGCGAGGCCTTGACCGCCAAGACCCCGGCTATGGCCGATACGGCGGTGTTAATGGTGTTTTCACAACCACCGCATTTCATTCCAGTTACTGCAATTGATGCTGATTCAGACATACTCATTCTCCCAATTTTCTATAACGCAAAATCTTCACTTTCCAAAGAGGCTACTCGACCGAAATTTACCTATCATGATATAAGACTGCGGTAATTTCATAACAGGCCAACGTTCTTGCCAACATGAAAAGTCCCAAAGCAAACAAGGATTCCCCCTTCCCTTGCAAGCTAACTTTCGTTCATCCAAGCATATCGATACTATCTTATAAACAGGTCTAAATGAAAGCGTTACAATGATATAACACGCGGGAATGGCCCAGCCCGGCTTATTTAATTTTACCTGACTTGCATACGATCACAGCATGAAAATATTGACCTTTTTATTCATCGGCATTCTGTTCGGTGCCACGGCAATCGCATCCGATTTGCAAAATGTCACTCCTGAGCAATTACGAGAGATGCAAGATCATCAAAATGCACTGATCATCGACGTCCGGACCGATACCGAATGGCAGGCTTCGGGCGTCATTTCCAACAGCCATAAATTGCAAGCCTTCGATGCCGACGGCAAGTTCGACCAGCAGAAATGGCTAACCGATCTGGAAAAATTGAAATCCTCCAAGGACCAAGCCGTCATCCTGGTTTGCCGCTCGGGTAAGCGTAGCGCCAAAGTCGGGGCATTTTTGGCGGGACAATTAGGCATGAAAAACGTCTACCATCTGGAAAACGGCCTACAGTCCTGGATAGCCTCCGGCCACCCCGTATCCCCCAACTGCCTGCAAGTCGCCTGCAAATAACGACCATGTCCTTGATTTCGCTTAGCAACCAAACCATAGCGCTTGCAGGCATTGCCCAAGCCTGCTCACTGGTGCGCCAGCTCGCAACAACCGGAAACGCCGATCAGGAAGCCATGACGGCCAGCATCGACAGCTTGCTGAGAATCGATTCCGACAGCGTTGCCGAGGTTTTCGGCGGCCTGGCCGGCGTAAAACACGGCTTCGAGCAACTCGACCGGCAACTCAGCAGCCGGATTGCCGCCAATCCTGAGCAAGCGCGTTATGCCGCACAACTGCTGCATTTGCAAAAGCAGTTGAGTCGAAACCCGGAAATGACAGCCAAGATACGCCAGGGCATAGTTAAAGCCCAGGCCCAAGCGGAACATTTCGGGATATTGCATGAAAACGTGCTGGCAAATCTCGCCGACATTTACCATGGCACCATTAGCACCCTGCAACCTCGCATCATGATCAACGGCGACCCGCAGCATCTGAGCAACCAGACTACGGTCAATAAAATCCGCGCACTGTTGCTGGCGGGAATTCGGGCCAGCTTGTTATGGCGGCAATGCGGCGGCAGCCGCTGGCATTTGTTGTTTTCACGCAAAAAGATATTGGCCGAGGCCCATCGCCTGGCAACACAAAGCTGATCCCATGCCGGAATTACCCGAAGTCGAAACCACGCGGCGCGGCATTACTCCGCATATTGAAGGCAAAAAATTCGCCGAGGTCATCGTGCGCGAAACCCGATTGCGCTGGCCCGTACCCGACGAACTGGCAGCGTTTTTGCCGGGCTTGATGTTGAACACCGTGAAGCGGCGCGGAAAATATTTATTATTGGCTACCGACGCCGGCACGCTACTGCTCCATCTAGGCATGTCAGGAAATTTGCGCATCACGGAAACTTCCGACCAGACGTTTAAAAAACACGATCACATAGACTTTGTATTCGCCGACCGGACCGTATTGCGCTTCAACGACCAACGCCGCTTCGGGGCTATCTTATGGACTAGCGAGCCGTCCGAAAATCACCCCTTACTGGCAACCTTAGGTCCGGAACCGCTGTCCGCTGCCTTCGATGAAGCCCATTTATTCGAATGCAGCCGAAACAAAACCTGCCCGGTCAAGAATCTGATCATGGACAGTCATGTCGTCGTCGGCGTCGGCAACATTTACGCCAATGAATCCTTGTTTTTAGCCGGCTTACACCCCAAACGCCCGGCCGGCGACATCGAGCTAGCGGATTATCGCCGCTTGGCGTCAGCCATCAAAACCGTGCTGGAAAACGCCATAGCGCAAGGCGGCACCACACTGCGGGACTTCACGAATGCGCAAGGCAAGCCCGGTTATTTTCAGCAATCGCTAGCGGTATACGGCCGCGGCGGCCAAGCATGTCTGCGCTGCGAAGAACCGATACGGCAAATGAAAATCGGCCAACGTGCCAGTTATTTCTGTAGCGCCTGCCAGCATTAATTGCGTTAATCCTGGAGGCTATCAACTTAAGCCGGGACAGTCATAGGTTAAGCCGTTCGTGGTGAGCAAAGTCGAACCATGAATGGCTTAACCGCTCGCCCTTCGACAAGCTCTCAAGAAACAGCTTAGTTAAGCATTTATAATCAATGGCTTACAAATCTGCAACGAGCGATGAATACGTTATCAAACAGCTTGAGGCACCAAGTCAAATCCTAATGATTTCGC
>JAQTYP010000155.1 GCA_028688235.1 Methylomonas sp. | reverse complement strand
GATGTTCGCGATCATGGATTTCCTCGAGCAACAAAAAGCAGCGCAACAAACCCAGCAACAGGAGCTTCCTCGTGAGCCGGAGTGATTTTCGCGGGTCCCAACGCGTCGTCATCAAAATCGGAAGTTCCTTGCTGACCGATGGCGGCAAGGGCTTGAACAAGACAGCGATCGGGGCATGGGTCGAGCAAATGTCGGCGCTCAGGCAGCAAAACGTCGATGTGGTGCTGGTGTCTTCAGGTTCGGTTGCCGAAGGCGTCAGTCGTTTAAAGCTTAAAGCAAGACCTAAGCTGTTGCACGAACTGCAGGCTGCCGCATCCGTCGGCCAGATGGGCTTGGTCAGATGCTTCGAAAACGAATTCGGCCGCCATGACTTGTTGGCGGCTCAAGTGTTGTTGACGCACGATGACTTGTCCGACAGGCAGCGCTATCTGAATGCCCGCAGCACCTTGTTGACCTTATTGAATTTCGGGGTCGTGCCGGTCATCAACGAAAACGATGCGGTGGCGACCGAAGAAATCCGCTTCGGCGACAACGATACCTTGGGCGCATTGGTGGCTAATCTGGTCGAAGCCGATTTATTGATCATCCTGACCGATCAAACCGGATTGTTCGACGCCAATCCGAGTTTAAACCCAGACGCCAAACTGATTTCCGAGATCAGCGTCAACGAAAGTCTTTTGGATGAAGTGGCAGGCGGCAGCATCAGCGGATTGGGTCGAGGCGGCATGTACACCAAGGTGCGTGCGGCGCGTTTGGCTTCCCGCTCCGGTGCCGCAACAGTCATCGTCTCCGGCAAAATCGAAGAAGTCATCAAACGTGTGTTCGAAGGCGAGGAACTCGGCACTTACATGGTTCCGAGCCTAGAGCCTTTGGCGGCCAGAAAGCAATGGCTGGCCGGCCAGTTGCAGGTCAAAGGCGGCGTCACATTGGATGATGGCGCCGTGAATATCCTTAAAACCGCCGGGAAAAGCTTGTTGGCCGTCGGTGTCAAGACTGTGCAAGGTAAATTTCAGCGAGGCGATTTGGTGTCGTGCTACGACTTACAAGGTCATGAAGTCGCCCGTGGCTTGATCAATTACGGCGCCGACGAGGCCATCAAGATCGCCGGCAAACCCAGCAGCGAATTCGAAAAGCTTTTGGGCTATGCCGATGCGGAGGAATTGATACATCGCGACAATATGGTGCTGATTTAAGACGGATTGCGAACATGTAGCGGGAAAACGCTAACGTCCGCCGGGTATAGGTGATCACTAAGATGAAAAGGCTTATCAAACAGCAAGGCGCCAGCGAGCAGGTTTTGCTGCAAGACGCCAAGACCCAATTCGCCTTGGGGCGTTTCAAGGAAGCCACGGACTTATACAAGGACTTGCTGAAATGCTCCGATAATCCCGACTACAAACGGCGGTTGGCCGAGTGTTATATGCGAAGGGCGCTGGCCATGGCTGATAAGAATATGCCTAAGGAAGCCAGCGTACTATGGGAAAACCATGCCGAATATGCCGAACCGCCTTTCGCGGCCGAGGACGCCTATCTGCTGTGGCTGCTGGCAGGCAATAACGAGCGCAAGGCTTTTGCCTGTCTGGAACGTTTCGACACCCGGCGGTTGGATCAAGAGTGTCCCGAACTTTGTCTCAATTTGGGTTATCGCTTGCTGTCCGGACAGACGGAACTGGTGGCTCATCTTCCACGGGATGGCGCATTACTCAGGGATTGGGAAATCGTCCAACAGGCCGTGGACGCCTTTCGTCGGGGCGACGAAGCGGCCTGCGAACAGGGCTTGAAGCAATTGCCGTTTAGATCGGCCTTTCGCGACTTGCGCACCTTGTTCAAGGCGCAAAAGCTGGCGGCTTCCGCATTGGATGAGGCTCGAGCGCTATTGGCAAAGATTCCTGATTCATCGCCTTATCGCTCCGCCGCCACGGCCTTGTCGGCTTGTTGGGCGACCGGGGCTGCGTTCGTTGCCAGTCTATCCGATTTGGAGCATGGCCAACGCCGGTTGGTTTATCTTGCCAAGGGACTGCGCGGTCAGTCGCTGGAGTTTTTGGAAGTACTGAGCAAGCACAAGGCCCAGCCAAACGACAAGATGTGCTTCGATTTGGTCTTGCAATATCGGGACATATTCGGCAAAGAAGCGGCGCGAGCCTATTGTTTGGGCGCGTTGGCGCAATATCCGGGCGGTATGAAGGACTACCAGAAGCACTTCGGAACGCAGGATGCCTTCGAAGAGTACAGGATACAGGCCTTATTGTGCGAGCAAGGTAAGGATAGTTACGACGCCGAATTTTACTGGCGGCGCGCGATCGATATACTCAAAGAAAAGGGCCCCGAAAACAATAAAAAAATCGCGTTGATATTGCGGCACATGGCCGCCAAGCTTTCCGAAGCCGAAATGCTGAAATTGCTGATCGAGAGCCTGGATTACGACCCGGACGACAGGAACAGTTATCTGCGGATATTGAGTATTTACCAGCAGGGTAGGCCGGATTCCTCCCAATACTACCAGTGGCTGGAGCGCAGCCTGAAACGCTTTCCAAGCGACGCCGATTTGTTGGTGCGGGCGGCCAAGTCCGCCGCAAGCAGAAAGGCCTTCAAAAAAGCCACTGCTTATGCGAAGGCTTTGTTGAAAATCGATCCCGTCAATACCTTGGCCAAACAACTCTTGTTTGCCAATCATCTGGCGCATGCCAGACGCATGCTGAAAGCCAAAAAATATCATCTGGTGGAAAGGGAAATCCTGGCGGCCGAGCAATTGAGCATTGATAACGTCTTGCGCCGGCACGCCGAACTATTACGCGGCTTCTATATTTGGTTGGCGGAAGACAAGGCGCTGGGCGTGCAGCGTATCACCGAGACGCTGGGAAAAATCAATGCCGATCCGATCAACATGCAATTCCAGGCCGGCATCGAAGCCGATATGCTGGGACAAGCCGCCACTCAGCTGATTAAGGCGCTCCCGGCATGCAAGGATTATTTGCTGTCCGCCCCCGAATTGCAACGCTTGATTGCATCGATAGCCTATTACGATGAACAGTTGGACGATAGCGCCGCCATAGTCAAGGCGCTGGATAAACTCAAGGCGCCACTCAAAAAGTCCGTACAATGGCTTTTGGATCATGAAGCCTTGCTGGTGTCCTGGTGCGGTAGTCTGGAGAGGATAGGCCACTTCGATTTATTGAAGCAGTGCGCTAAGCTAGCCAACAGCAGAAGGCCGCGGCCGATATGGGCTTATTTCCTGGCGCTTGCCGAATGCCGGGGCGATGCCGGTCGATTGGTTATGGTGACACTCTATCAATTACAGCATGCGATGGATACTGCGAGGGCCGAGAACGATCTGAAAACCGCTTCGTTGATAGGGCGCTTGTTGGAACGATACCATATCGCCCGGAATCCTTTTCCTTTCGCCGCTGAGGATTTCGGAGACGATCCTGAATATGTAGATGATGATCCCTTCGAGGTTTTGTTCGGGCACCTGCCGGAGTCTATCTTCGAAAAAATCGGTAAAAATGCCGATACGATATTCCGAAAACGCGATATCCAACAATTGATAGCAGGATATATTCAACGGCGAGGCGTTTCTGTCGATAAGCAGGTTTTTGCAGTGCTGTCGATGAATCCGGAATTCCTGACATGCATGTCTTTGGTGATTGCCGCCGAAGAGCTAAAAATCGATATCGGCGTCAGTTTCGAAGATGTCGTCGAGTATTTTCAACACGAGTCTCCGCAATTTTCGTTGCCATTTTTTTGATCAGTCCCATGAAATCACCGTATCAGATCTTAGGCGTGAGCGAACAGGCCTCGGACGCCGAAATCAAACAGGCCTATTTGCAGTTGGTCAAGGATAACCCTCCGGATCGGGATCAGCAGCGTTTTCGGCAGATTCAGCAGGCCTACGAGGCGATCAAGGACGGCGACAGCCGTCTGCGTTACGCGTTGTTTCATTTGCCTAGCCTGACTTTCGACGAATTGCTAGAGCATGCCTTCCCGCAAAATCGGGTCGCGCATGCCATGCCGGCGGAGGATTTTTTGAAACTGTTGACTTCGGTAGCCAGCGATAAATTGCCGTTCAAAACTCAGGTTAAAGCATCATGAGCACGGAGAACTCGGAAGAGGCCTTGCTGGCCGACTTGCAACGATACCTGCGGGAAAGCGATTTTGCGCATTTGACCGATTCCGATCAACCGGATCTTACGGCCATGTTTAGCGATCTGGCTGGCTTGAAGATCGAAGTAAAAGCCGAATCCAGGCAGTTCAAGGCGACGCTGGACACCCTGGCGGCTGCCGTCGATGCGCTCAAATCGGACAATCAGGCCTTGGCGGAGCAGCTTAATGCCGCTACGGAAAACCTGCAAAGGCAGTGCCGCGAACGGGAGCGGGCCTTGTTGCTGGAATGGGTCGATATTTACGACCGCTTATCGGAAGGCTATAAAACCTTGCAAAACTATAGTCCGGTCGACGCCTTGTTCAATCATTCCAAGAAACAGGACGTGCGTTTCATCGAAGCTTACGCCAAGGGCCAGGAAATTACGCTGAAACGCTTTGAGCAAATGCTGCAGCGCCGGCGGGTGTTTGCGATCGCGTGCGTAGGCAAGCCCTTCGATGCTCATACGATGACCACGCTGGACATAGGCCATGATCCGCAGTTGGCCAACGGCGTCGTGCTGGAGGAATTGCGCCGGGGTTTTTTATTCGAAGACCAGGTGCTGCGTCTGGCCGAAGTCAAAGTCAATAAAATTTAACCTTTAAGGAAACACTATGAGCGACATCATCATCGGTATCGACCTTGGAACGACGAATTCCGAAGTGGCCATCGTCGAAAACGGCAAGGTGACCATTATTGCCGACGCCGGCAAAAAAATTCTACCGTCCTTCGTCGGCATAGGCGACGGCGGCGAGATATTGGTCGGCGAAACCGCGCGCAACCAATACCTGGTTTATCCGGAACGGACCGTCAAGTCGATCAAGCGCTTGATGGGGCAGGACGCTCAGGTGGTCATGGCCGACCGGCAATATTCGCCGCAGGAGATTTCGGCTGTCATCCTGAAACGATTGAAGGCGATAGCCGAAGACTATGTCGGCCATAGTCTAAGCAAGGCGGTGATTACCGTGCCGGCCTACTTTTCGGACGCCCAGCGCCAAGCGACGCGAGAAGCCGGCGAAATTGCGGGATTGGAAGTCGTGCGCATGATCAACGAGCCGACAGCGGCCGCCCTGGTCTACGGAGCGGGGCAAAGCGAAGCCAAACGCATGCTGGTCTACGATTTGGGTGGCGGTACCTTCGACGTGTCGGTGGTCAACGTGCAAGCCGGCGTCGTCGAAGTGCTGTCTAGCCATGGCGACAACCATCTGGGCGGCGACGATTTCGACCAGCAAATCGTCGAGCACATCCAAAACCATCTGCGCGAGCAGCATGGTGTCGAAATCGAAGGCCACGGCAAGGCCATGGCCCGCATCGTGCGCGCGGCAGAAAACGCCAAGTTGCGTTTGTCCGACGAACCCTTCGTGCAGATCGAAGAGGAATATTTACTGGAACATGGCGGTACGCCGATTCATCTGACGCTGGAGCTGGCGCGTTCGACTTACGAAGACATGATAGCCGACTACATCAATGCTACGATGGATGCGACCCATATCGCATTGAAAGGCGCGAAGCTGACCGCGACCGACATCGACGAAATCATCCTGGTTGGAGGCTCGACGCGCACGCCTTGCATACGCGAGCGCTTGTTCGATGAGTTCGGTTTCGAGCCGCACGGCGAAGTCGACCCGGATTTGTGCGTGGCGATGGGGGCAGCGATGCAGGCGGCGATGATAGCCGGGCAAAGCATAGACACGGTATTGGTCGACGTGACGCCTTATACCTACGGCACTAGCGCGTTGGGTTATCTGGACGGCATGCCTTACCCTTACCAATTCGTGCCCATCATTCACAAGAACAGTGTGCTGCCTGTGCGCAAGTCAGAAGCCTTCATGACGCACCAGGACGGCCAGCGCGCAGTCAACGTCCGGATTTACCAGGGCGAGGATCCGGATGCCTTGAACAACATCGAAATCGGCGAATTCACGATAGAGGATTTATTGGATGTGCCGGCCGGCAATATCATCACTTTGACGCTGGATTTGGACTTGAACGGCATCCTGCACGTGTCGGCCCGGGAGAAGGCCAGCGGCATGGAAAAGTCCATCACCATCAATAACGCGATTTCCCGTTTCGCACCGGAGGAATTGGCCGGCGCCAAACGGCGCATTGAGGGCTTATTCGGCGAAGAGGGCGCCGAAACCGATGCCGACCGTTCGGAAAGTGCGGCCGCTGCCGAAGCCAGAAACCTGATCAAAAAAGCCGAGTCCTTGTTCGACACGGTATCGGCAGAAGACAAAGAAGACATGGTCGACCTGATAGAAACGATCATGGCCGGCTTGGAAAGCGGAAACGACGCAGCGCTACGCGAACCCGTCGAGCGTCTGAACGACATCATTTATTATCTGGAATCTTGATGCAGCGTTGTCCGGCTTGTAATGCGCGGCTCGCTGAGTCCCCAATATGTCCGCGCTGTGGCGCCGACTTGGGGCGCGTCATGAGATGCGAACGTTTGGCAGAACAGTGGTTGAGCGTGTCTTTACAATGCTTACAAGCCGGCCGGGCCGATGTGTCCGTTGCCGCGGTTGTACGCGCGTTGAGTTTCAGGCAAACGCCGGAAGCCAAACTATTTAAAAGTTTTCTGATTAGGCGTCAATACCGTGCCCTTTACGAAAGTTTAGGGCAAAAGCGCTGGCCCGAAGCCTCCAATATCGTTAACGGTTTGCGTAAACTGCAGGGGGAGAACGAAGCCTTGCGTCGGTTTGATGAGCTGATTGGGTATTTGTCGGCCTGACTAAATTCGAATTTGGTGCGAGATGATGGGCTTCTCGTTTAAAACGGGACAAAGAGGGAGGCTTAACCGTCCGTCCTGAGCTTGTCGAAGGGTGAGCGGTTAAGCCATTCATGGTTCGACTTTTCTCACCACGAACGGCTTAACCTCTGACTGTCCCGGCTTAAGTTGGTAGCCAGATGATGCAGTGGTTAACGAAACACTCCTACCAGTTAGACTCGTTTTCCGGGTGGTAATATGTCAAGACGATCGCAAACCGCAATAACCGATTTCACCATGAACGGACGAAAACGGAGCGATACCTGTCATTGGAATAAAGTTGAAATCAGCCCCCCCAAAGTACACTTCACAAAATTGAATACAAAGGCTTTGCCAAACGGATTCGACCCCATCAGGTTGGGAAGCCTTCAATGCCGGTGTTTGGGATGCTTAGCTGGGGAAAAGGTAGCTGGCGGCGGATCAACCGATGGGTGCGAATTCGAACGTAGGGCGTTTTCGCGATAGCAAAACGCCAAATTTTTAAAGCGAAAGCAGGGTCTTGCAATCGAGCATTTACGGCAGCGACAGGCAGGTATACCTTCGAATACTGGCACTCACAATGCATCCAGCCAACCGCTATTGGCCGTTCTGTACTCAACAAACCACCCATATTTCGCGTAAATCGGGCCGGTTCGATCCTTGAGGTAAATTCAGGTTTCCATCCCCGGAATGCACAATAGCCGTTTTATCAATGAACGG
>JAQTYP010000154.1 GCA_028688235.1 Methylomonas sp. | reverse complement strand
GCGGCCGATGCGATTTTGCACGTTCTGATCAATCACGCCTTCGCCATCGGCGCTTTGCCGATTATTGCCTTGCTGGAATATATCGGTATCCGTAATCGGGATCCGCGTTGGGATGAGCTGGCGTATCGCTTGTTAAAAGTCATTTTCATCGTCACCACGACCGTCGGCGCGATGACCGGCGTAGGTATCTGGTTTTCGGCGGCCTTGGTCAACCCCGCCGCGATCGGCAGCTTGATTCGGGTGTTTTTCTGGGGCTGGTTTGCCGAATGGCTGGTGTTTGTCACCGAAGTCTCGTTGATCATGATTTATTTTCTGAGCTGGCAGTCCGCGGCCAAGTCTCCCGAAACCAAACATAAACATTTGAAGTTGGGAATTGCATTGGCGATTTTTTCCTGGATCACGATGGCCATCATCGTGGCCATCCTGGGATTCATGATGGAGCCCGGCAATTGGCATAGCGATCAATCGCTGTTATCGGGCTTATTCAACCCGATGTATGCGCCGCAACTGGCGTTTAGAACCTCGTTGGCGATGGTGATGGGGGGCATGACCATGATTTGTTTCATGTACTGGTTCACCGTCAATGATCAGTCGCTACGCAGCGGCGTCATGTTTTTGATCGCCCGCTGGTCCGCGCTATGGATGGGGGTGTTGGTGATCGCCTCGTACTGGTATTACCAGGTGGTGCCTCAAAACATGCTGGCCAACCTACCGGTGGCGATTACCACTCAGGAGTACACCGATTGGCACGCCAATTTCAAGTGGCTGCTGATTATCGGCTCGTTGTTCGTGGCCTGGGTGTTGGTGGAGAGCATACGCCAACCCGGCAAGGTGCATGGCGGCATGTACTTGGCATCGCTCGCCGTGTTGTGCCTGATGTTGGGCCAGTTCGAGCGGGTCAGGGAGTTCATCCGCAAACCGTTTATCGTCGGCAATTACATGTATGCGAACGGCATCCGGGTATCCGACTATCCCTTGTTGCAGCGCGACGGCATGCTGCAACACGCGACTTACACCGATATTCGCCACATTACTCCCGATAACCAGGTGAAGGCCGGACGCGAGGTGTTCCAGATTGCCTGTACGCGCTGCCATACCGTCAAAGGCGTCAACGGCATACGCGCGCAGTTGATCAAGATGTATGGCGACAAGCCTTGGAACGCCTCCGTGCTTGCCGCCTACATAGACAACATGCATGGCGCCCGCTATTTCATGCCGCCGTTTCCGGGCAATAGCTCGGAGCTCGAAGCCTTGTCCGTTTATCTGGTGTCGCTGCAAACCCGCGCCCGTGCAATAGAAGGTGTGCAAACCACCGGCATTCCCAAGCCGGACAAAATTTCCTCGGCGACCCACTACGGCACCTTGCCCGATCTTGCTCAACCTCAATCAGGAACCCACAAATGACTTTTCCCGTTCCACGCGACATTCCACTGCCGCTCCCCGCGCCGGAAGGCTTGCTCGAAGTATTATTGATCGTGTCCTTCATCGTGCATATCGTGTTCGTGCACATGATGCTGGGTGGCTCCCTGTTCAGTTTGTTTTGCCAGATAAAGGGTTTGAAAACTCCGGCCTACGAGACGCTGGCCTACAAGATCATGCAGGCGGTTACCGTCAATAAAAGCATGGCGGTGGTGATGGGGGTGGCGCCGCTGCTGATCATCAACACCCTTTACGCGCCGCAGTTCTATGCCTCCAGTGCCTTGATCGGCAGCGCCTGGATGGCGGTGATTCCGCTGGTCATCGTTGCGTTCCTGTTGGCTTACGCACACAAGTTCTGGTGGCACCGTTTCGTCAATATTCCCGAGTTGCACATCGGGATTTCGGCGCTGGAGTCCGCGCTGTTCCTATTCATTCCGCTGATCTATATGACCAACGTCAATCTGATGTTGTTTCCCGAATATTGGCCGGAGGTCAGGGGCTTCTTCTCCGCGATGCTGTTGCCCAACGTCTTGCCGCGCTATTTGCACTTCGTGTCGGCCGCCATCCTGTTCAGTTCCCTGTTCTTCGTCTGGTGGACGGGGCGGCCCTCCTTTCAGGAAGACGTGAAATTCAGCCCTGGACAGTCCCTGATGATACGCCGCTTCTTCTATGCGTTTGCCTTCGGCGCCACGATATTCCAGATCTTCAGCGGATTGATCGTCTTCGTCTCGCTGCCGCCGCAAGGCATGAGTTGGGGCGTGACATTGTTGCTATTTTTCGGCGGTTCGCTGGCTCTGCCGGCCTTGCGCTGGATGTGGGCCAATATCAGCCACCCTGAAAATTCGGTGGACGATCACTTTAAGAACATTATTGCCTTGTTTGCTTGCGCCTTGGTGGTGATGGGCGTCGCCAGGCACGAATACCGGGAAAATGCGCTGCACGATCACAAGGTCGCCATCGCCGAAAAAACCGCCAACTACATGGCGGCCGTGGCAGAAGCTCAGGAGCAGGCCAAACTGGTCGAGCAAGCCAAGCATACCGGGATGGAGGAGCCAGGAGAAACCGGGTTCAAGCAGAATTGCGCGGCTTGCCATCATCCCAGTTTGCCGACTGTCGGGCCGTCGCTGGAAGAAATTCGGAAGGACTATGCCGGCAATCCTGCCGGTATCGCCCGCTGGACCAAAAGCCCCGGCAAGAATCGGGAAAACAGCATGCAGATGCCGGGCTTTCCGCAGTTGAGCGACGACGAACTCAAGGCGATCAGCCGGTTCATACTGGATTAGTTGCTACCATTCATGATGATCAAGGAGATTAGGATATGTTCAAAATCAAAGACCTCTGTGTAGGAGAAGCCTTAGTCGGAGACGGCAACGAGATAGCCCATATCGATCTACTGATGGGGCCTAGGGGGTCGGCCGCCGAAACGGCCTTCGCGCTGGCGTTGACCAACAACAAAGATGGATTTTCGACTCTGCTGGCAGTCGTTGCGCCTAATTTGATGGTCAAGCCGGCCACTATCTTATTCAACAAAGTCACAATCAAAGGCTCGCGGCAAGCGGTGCAGATGTTCGGCCCCGCGCAGCGCGGCGTCGCCATGGCGGTGGCCGATTCGGTCGAAAACGGCACGATACCGATAGCAGAAGCCGATAATCTGTTCATATCGGTCGGCGTGTTTATTCATTGGGCGGCGGAAGATGACGAAAAAATCCAGCGCTACAACTACGAGGCAACCCGGCAGGCTATCGAACGCGCTGTGAAAGGTTGGCCGAGTGCGGCGGAAGTGGTAGAGAAAAAAGCCAAGGCTAAACATCCCTTTGCGGCGAAATAATGCCTTAAAGGAAATCATGGAGACCGGGTTCGCCGATCGCTGAGTATCGCCATCGCCGAACGGTCAATTTAAAAACCTATCCGCCAATAGGGGCATTCATCAAAAAGACTTGAAAACGGATAGTTGCAATCAAGGAGAAAATTAGATGGGAGAATTGACAGCATTACAACAGCCTAATGCTCAAGGTCTTTTTAAAAAACCTAAGCAGGGCGAGTTGCCTGGGAAAGAAAGCGATTTAATGGAACTATTTCCCTTGCCCCAATATTTTCAGACCCATTTTCAGTACATTCATGACAATAATAATGCTTTACGCAAGGAGTTGGCGCAAATGACGCAGCAGTTGATCGTGATGGAAGCCAAGCTCAATCAACTATTGCTGGCTGAAAAATCAACTTCGAATAGATGCCAGACTAAACTCTGATGTCAAAAATTAGAATCTTGAAAATCCTGAATACAGTATGTGGAAGCATCCATGATAGATAATAAAGCACTGGATAAATTGGTCGTGGAACTGAATATGTGCGTCCCTAAAGACCAGCATCTTAATAAAGACGGACTTTGCGGCCTGTTTTACGCGTTGGCCATCACGCCAGCCATCATCGAACCGGCCGACTGGATGTCGGAATTGTTCTATGGCGAAAGGCCGGAACTGACAGGCAAACAGGTAAAAGAGTTGAAGAAAGCCGTCGTCGCTGTCGTCAAATCGAGTAATCGGCTGTTGCTTGCCAAGCAATTAAAATTCCCCTTTGATTTCGCCTCGTTGGATGACGAAAAATTGAATAGTATTTGGCATTGGAGTTACGGATTTCTGCAAGGATTGCGGCTGAGAATGTCATTTTGGCAAAGCGGCATCATTGCCAGCGAAACTTCGCAAACTTTCGACGTCGTTAGAAGTAGTGTCAATATCTTTACCGCATTGATTGAAGAAGATATTTCGGTATTGGATAATCTGGATACATTAAAATCTCAATTAATTGCCGCCGGACGGGAGCCGACGGATGCGTTAATTTTGGCGTCATTGTTGCCGACCTTGCCGGAAGCCTATGAATGCATACGTCTGTTCGCGGCAAAAATGTCCGAGCGTTTAATGGCGCAACAGCACGTCGTTTCCGCTTAGGAAGGAGCATGGTACCGTTCAAACCCCACCCGACAAAATCAACCTAATGGATAACCCAGGAACGGACAATCAACAACATATCGAAAGGCATTTTGTAATTCATCAATCTTGTCAATCAATAAATAATTATTTTTGCGCTCGGGAAGATTGACGGTGAAAAACCACATGGCTTTCGGGCTTCTCGTTTAAAACGGGACACAGAGGGAGGCTTAACCGTTCGCCCTGAGCTTGTCGAAGGGCGAGCGGTTAAGCCATTCATGGTTCGACTAGCTCACCACGAACGGCTTAACCTCTGACTGTCCCGGCTTAAGTCGGTAGCCGGCTTTCGGTATGTAAAATCTACGATATTCTGTCATGGTGTAATTTGGACTCGACAGATGCGCCTCCTAACGTCCGCACATCCTATTCAGCGCACCTTATCGCGTTAAGGAATTTGTTTCACCGGCAGGGTAATAAATTCCGAACCTGATTAGCAAGATGCTTCGGCTAATTCCCCGTGCGTCCTATCAATCGTCATTTCCGCATATCCTCTGGACACAGGGGGAATGCCGAAATCCAGGCCGCAATGATAGCTCGAAGCTTGCCATCCATGGTACTGGATGCTCGCTTCCCAGCGAGCATGACGGACTTTTTTCTGTAGCTGAAGGAGCTTACTAATCAGGATTCCGAAAGTTCTTGTAATCGTGACCAGCGAGGCAATGGCTTCTTTCATTCCTGTTGGCTCGAGTTGCTTCGTAAAGCTTCTATTACAGCGGAATTTTTATGATTGTGGCATCCCTAAAGTCGTCAAAAGAGATGGGGATAAAAAAACCGGCCATGCAGAACATGGCCGGGACTAGAGGAAGAGATCAACCTCCGTTGGGGCCGTTATGGCAGGTATAACAGCCAACGGTCTGACCTTTTTTGACCGATTTGCTGCCCCATTCGGTCTGCCAGGCTCTGTCGGCAGCGACTCTGGAAAGAGCCGTGCCTTTCAGATCGTTACCATGGCAAGCCTTACATTCGTTCGGCGATTGTTTGTAAAACGCGGGATGTCCCCGGTCTTCGTCGAGCGCCCAGCGAGTATCGCCGACATTGTGCATGCCGTGAGGACCTCCGGTAGTCAGAGGCAGGCTGCCGGGTTTGTGACAGGTATTGCATTCACTGACCGTGCCGGCATGGCCTTGTAAATCGACGGCGGCGATATCGTCATTGGGATGCTCGCTGTCGCCCGGCCAGATCGCATGGGTGCTGCCGTGACAGCCCTCGCAGGCGACGCCGCTGTGGCCTTTACTGAAGCGGAACAACTTGTTGTCGTTTTCGGCGAAACGCTTGTTGACCGCCAGGAACGGAGAAGCCGATGGATCGTTCTTGTCGAAGGAGGTCATCAAGCGGATACCGTCGCTGGCCAGGGTAGCGCCTGCCGGTGTCATGTGATTGACCGCATCGCCGGTGTGGCAGGATTGGCAACGCGGTTCGTCCGACCAGGCTTTGCGGGTTTGGCCGGCTACGACGTTTTGCTGATTGGTCGGGCCATAGTTTTTCATGGCGTGGGCTCCGCCGACGGCTTCCATGTTGCCATGGCAGTTCTGGCAGGTTACCGAAGCGGTCATCGCGCCGCGCAGGCATTTGGTTTCAGTGCCTGGATGGCATTGGTAACACGATTGTTGATCCGCGGGAGGGACACCGTTCAGACTGGGATCCAGGCCGGCAACCGGTGCGGCATTATCGTATAGGGTTTTGCCATCGACATCGGCCATCTTGTCCGAATGGAAATCGTGCATGACCTGCGACATCCATTTGTGGCCTTGTTGAGTAGCGCCTGGGCCTGTGCCGGCCAAGTCTAGGGCCGGAGAATAGTGGCAGCTTGCGCAGAGCACGGGCTGTTGGTTGGTTAGTGACGTACCTTGGTTTTGGTCGTGCAACAGCAATACGTTTGTTCGCGATTGGACCGAAAGATTAGGGCTAATCGACCAAGCAACGCTTTGCGAGTTGGCGGCAACTTTGCCGGTGGCGTGGCAATTACTGCAGGTCGTTTCGTCCGATACCGGCACGACGACGTCTGTATGTGCCAATTCCAGTGTTGGATTTTTGGCGTCATAAGCGCTGATACGCAACATGGGGTAGGGATTTGGGGCCCCTGTGTCGTCTATGGGTAGTATCGGAATGCCTTCGGCGGCGAACAGTCCTAGTGGCTCGCTCCAGCCGAACGTGGTGTTGGCTGAGTTGGGAGCATCGGCTGGCATATACAGATTTTTTAAGCCTTGACCGTCGGCCAGATTGGCGCCAAACAACGATTCGGCATAGGTCTTGTTGCTGCCAGGAACCATGTCCCAAAAGTTGGATTTGCCTTTTGAATGGCTGTTGATCGAATTGTTTGCATCCGGAATCGGCGAGTAACGCAAAATGACGGCGTCTTTAGGGAGCAGTTGGGGTTTGCCGGCGGAATCTTGAGCGATGACTTGGGCGTTAATGACGTTATAAGGCGGCAGTATGGAAAATACCGAGAAATCGTCGTCTACGCAATGCATGCCCAGGTCGTTATTGGCGAGCACCTTGAAGTTGCTCAGGCTGCCGGTTCCGGGTCCGGGCCCGGGCCCGGTATCGGTGGAACCGTATTTAAACTTGAGTTTGTTGCTGCTGAGTTTGCTGCTGGTCACCAGTTGCACGCTGACTTCGCCTGTCCCTTTAGGGATTTTGGTGACGACCTTGGTGCTGGTCCATGACGTGATGCTTTTTTCGGTCAGTTGGCTCGATCCGAAAATAATTTTGCCTTTTCGGCTGCCGAAATTCGTTCCGTTCAGGGCGATGGTCTGGCCCTGTAGACCAGTGGCAGGAGACAGAGAAGATAATATCGGTGCCGCCGTTCTGGTCTTTGTTTTACTTCGGTCGTCGGCCTGAGCCAGGCCGACGCTGAGTAGCAGATAAAGGAACCAGACGATGGTAAAGGGTTGTCGCTGCCGTTCCATATTGATCTCCAGTAGAGTTTCAGGAAATGCTGATTCTCTGCTTATGGAATGGTTCAGTCAAGTTAAATTTCCATTAAAAGAGCATGGTAATCGGTTGAGATTAAAATGTAGGAAATGCACTACGCAGGCTACCGAATTTTCCTTGTATCCATGTCCGACAGCCTGATGTTTGCGTTGAATTAACGACCCATGCCGTTGCCCATCCAGGCGCCGGCAGCCGCGCCGATTCCGGCTCCCAACGGGTCGCCTTTGCTCATTTCGTAACCGACGGCGCTTCCGAGCGCGCCGCCGACCAGACCCGCCGTCGAGCGTTGG
>JAQTYP010000153.1 GCA_028688235.1 Methylomonas sp. | reverse complement strand
CCGGCAATTAAAAGACTGGAAGCGACAAACAAGATTTTTTTCATGACATTTTCCTTATAATTATTTTCAGTTAAAAATTCACTGATTGAATCCAATTCGTCCCCCACAGCAAATATAGAATCGAATCAAAAGGTTATTAAACAGGTAAACACCCGTATAACCTGAGCGATATGTTAAAGCTAAGCTAAGGAATACGGCTACCCAAGAACCTATCCCAAACGGAGCATTTCATATGCCAAACGGATTTTGTTTCTAAACCTTGCGCTATCGCCGTAAACTAATCGCCGGAATGCGCTAATCCCATTGCTCACTCTTTAACAAGACCTGCAAAGATGAGTTTCGCAATATCGATTCACCCGAAAATCGCTTGATATCCGGAGCCGATCAGATGGACATCAAACTACCTTTAAACATCAGTCTGCAACCGGCCATAGACAAAGCCGTCGATGCGGGATTGAATCTGAAGTTGAATCAGGTAGTGGAAGCCAAAGTGATAGAGACGCAAATCCTGTTGGATAGCCTGCCGCTGAAGATCGACGACAAGTCGGTTCAGGCGGATGCCAAGACGATAGCGAATCGCCCCCTGTCGAATAGTTTGCCTCTGGAGGTCGACGCCAAAATGGTCAAGGCCGAAGCCAAGGCAGCAGAGACTCGAATCCTGTTGAACAGTTTGACCCTGAAAATCAACGACAAATTGGTCACGGCGGAAGCCAAGCCGCCTATAGCGCTCGAGCCCGGCCAGACCTTACAACTAAAAGTCGTCAAACTGTTGCCCACTCCCGAACTAAAAGTCCTATTACCCTCCACCGCCCGCCCCACCGGAATGCCCCCCGAACAACTATCGGATATGCCGACGCTACGATTGCTCAATCCGGCCATAACAACGCAATCGCCCTCCCCTGATGCCGGCAAGGCCACATCGAGCGCTTTACCATCGGCATTAACCGATACCCCGCGTTTGCAAGCCACTATTATCGCCGTTGTCGGCGACAAGATTACGCTGCAGTTGACCCCAACCGCATTCCCCGTTTCGGTCGGACCGACGCCACAAGCAACGCCGCAGCAGAATCCGGCTTTATTAACTCTGAATAGCAACCAATTACTTGTCAATGACAACAGCCCTAGTGTCGCGACACTTAAAGAAGGCGCACAAATTCAATTGCAAGCCGTTAAAACCGGCAACACACCGGTGTTCTTGGTGGAGTCCTTGGGGCATAACGAAGAACAAAAAGTCATCGATGCCATCAAACGACTGCTGCCGATCGCCGCGTCCGGTACGCCCTTACTCGATCAATTGCAACAACTATTGCCCCGATTACAAGCCGATGCCAGCGTCGCCGAAACCTTGAAGAAACTGGCCCAGGAAATTTTACGCAACCTGCCGGCTGGGACCAATCTCGCCGAAGCCCCTCAACTCAAAAAAGCGTTTTCCGATTCCGGCCTGTTTTTGGAGAGCAAGCTGGCCGCGCTGCTATCGGGGAAAACCGACATCGCCTTGCATAGCGACTTCAAACTCAAATTAAACAGGCTGGTGCAACTGCTGGGCCAGGAAGTTACGAATCAAGCCGATAACGAAACCTCAGACCTGGTCGAGACATTGAAAGCCAGTCTGCAAAAAACCCAAAACACCTTGGCCGGCTTGACACTGGACCAACTCAACTCGCTGCCCAAGGACGAATCGCCCAAACAGAGCTGGATAGTCGAACTCCCGTTTGTAAACGACAATGGCACGGATACCGTCAAGATTGCGATTGAGCAAGATAAAACCGCCCCGAATGACTCGGCGCAAAAAAACTGGGCCGTCAGCATTACCATTACCCCGCCCGAACTTGGTACAATACATTGCAGACTTTCCTGCTACGACGGCTCGATCAATACCCGATTCTGGAGCGACGCCGCCGATACCGTGAAAAAAATTAATACACACCTCGATTACCTGAAACAACAATTCGAGAAAAAAGGATTAAGCCCTGGATTTATGGAAGCCCATCAAGGTCAACCCACACCATCTGACAGCCTAAAAGCCGCCATTCCCCGTTTGCTCAGCGAAAAAGCCTAAACTAAGGACATTGCATGGATACTTTCTCCGCCATCGAATCTCGCCGCTCCGTTAAACGCTTCGATCCCGACTATCGCCTGGCGGACAAGGAAATTGAATCGCTATTATCGTTAGCCATGCTGTCGCCGACGGCATTCAACATTCAGCACTGGCGCTTCGTGTTGGTTCAAGACAGGGCGCTGCGCCAACAAATCCGTGAGGCCGCCTGGGACCAAGCTCAAGTCACCGACGCCTCGTTGTTGATAGTGCTTTGCGCCGACTTGAATGCCTGGCAGAAACAACCCGAACGCTATTGGCAAAATGCCCCGCAAGCCGCCCGAGAATTTCTGCTACCCGCCATTCATGCCTACTACGACGGCAAACCCCAAGTGCAGCGCGACGAAGCCATGCGCTCCTGCGGCATGGCAGCCCAAACTTTGATGTTAAGCGCAAAAGCCATGGGCTACGACTCCTGCCCTATGGACGGTTTCGATTACGAAAAAGTCGGCCAACTGATCCGCTTACCCGACGATCACGTCATCAGCCTGTTCGTCGCAATAGGCAAAGCCCTGGAGCCCGCACAAGCCCGTGGCGGCCAGTTATCCATCGATGAAGTGGCCGTTACCGACCGATTCGCCTAAACTACGAACCAATCAAAAGCAATGAATCAGACCCCAAAACCCGGCAGCTTCGACCAAGTCACGCTGACCCAATTCATCATCGAGCAACAACGAGGCCTCCCCGACGCGTCCGGCACCTTTACCTTATTACTGAACAACATCGTCACCGCCTGCAAACAAATTTCCCACAGAGTCAACCGCGGCGCACTAATCGGCGTGCTGGGCAGTGCCGGTTCGGAAAACGTGCAAGGCGAGGTACAAAAAAAGCTGGATATCATCACCAACGACATCATGGTCAAAGCCCTGGATTGGGGCGGCCACCTGGGCGGCATGGCTTCCGAGGAAATCGACACTCCCATCCAGATTCCCAAGCAATACCCCAAGGGTAAATATTTGGTATTGTTCGATCCGCTAGACGGCTCGTCGAATATCGACATCAACCTGACGGTAGGCACCATTTTTTCGGTATTGCGCTGCCGCGAAGGCGTGGAGCCCGAAACCGAAGACTTCCTGCGCCGCGGCACCGAACAGGTTTGCGCCGGTTTCGTGCTCTATGGCCCATCGACGATGCTGGTACTGACCACCGGCAACGGTGTCAACGGTTTCACGCTGGATCAGGACATAGGCGAATTCATCCTGACTCATCACAACATGCGCATACCGGAAGACAGCAACGAATTTGCAATCAACATGTCCAACCACCGATTTTGGGACCCTCCGGTCAGACGCTATATCGACGAATGCCTGGCCGGCGAACAAGGACCCCGCGGCAAAAACTTCAACATGCGCTGGGTCGCATCGCTGGTGGCCGATGTCTACCGCATTCTGAACCGCGGCGGCGTGTTCCTCTACCCCTACGACCTGCGCGACCCCGATAGACCGGGCAAATTGCGATTGATGTACGAAGCCAATCCCATGGCCTTCATCATCGAACAAGCCGGCGGTGTTTGCAGTACCGGCAAAGAGCGTATTCTCGATATCAAGCCGCACGATATCCATCAACGCGTACCGTTGATTTTTGGCTCCAAAAACGAAGTGGAGCGCATTATCGACTATCATCAACCAGCATCGAACGGCTAAACCACGTGAGCCATAACCAAGTTATTTGCAGCAATTGCGGACTGGACAACATTTGTCTGCCGCGCGGACTATCCCAGGCAGAGATAGACAACATCAGCAAGGTCGTCAAAGCCAAAAAAACCATACAACGCGGTGATTTCATCTATAGAGAGGGAGACAATTTCAAAGGCATATTGGCCATCAAATCCGGCAGCGCCAAACTAATCGCCAACGACAGCCACGGCAACGAGCACATCCTTAATATCTTGTTGCCCGGAGAACTCTTGGGCTTCGACGGTTTATCGACCGAAAAGCACGGGTGCGCGGCAATAGCCCTGGAAACGATGACGTTTTGCATACTGCCGGCCGACAGCATGGATCAACTGTTTCAGAATGTTCCCAGCCTGACCCGCGAACTGTTTCGGCACTCCGGCGAAAAAATGCTGGAGGATAAAAACCAGCTAGTACTGAGTAAACGTCCGGCCGAAGAACGCTTGGCCTATTTTTTAATCAGCCTGTCGGAACGCCTGAAACGCCGCGGATTTTCCTCGTCGGAATTCAAACTGTCGTTGACGCGCCAGGAGATAGGCAACCATTTGGGATTGGCCTTGGAAACCGTCAGCAGGCTGTTGAAAAAATTTCAGGACGACGGTTTGATCATGGTGCAAAATCGCTTCATCCAGATCAAGGACATCATGTCGCTGAGAGCCTTGCTGCAGCCCTTGGATTGAATCATCTCGTCCACGAAACACCCGAAAACCGCCGAAGACCACGAGTGACAAGCTCTTCAGGCAGATTATATGTATCAAAGCCTTGACTGGCAAGGCTTCCATGAGTTTTCGTGCAATCACTAATTTATTGATTTATTGACCCACGCTATCATCGGCAGTAATCGCACCGATGACGGCGCGAGACGAAATGCCGCATTTCATTTTTTTTCCATGCCCACAAAGCCCAGTGCTTGTAGCCAGCGGCGGTCGCGGTGCAGGGTATTCAAGCGAACTCGGCGATTTTTCGCTTCCGCGCGTGATTGGGCGTAGATGACTAAGCAACGGAATAACAGGCTGCGCCAAAAAGCGTCCGTTCTCCCGTGATCCGGCCAGAGGCGGCGGCCGAAGCGGGTGATGGTCGGGGCATAACGTTGAAACAATTCATCCTCCAGGCAGACCATGGCTTCCACGCTGCCAGGATTGCCTTGGCGCGCCGAGCGGCCGAACAATTGTCTATCGACCCGCGCGCTTTCGTGGAATTCAGTCAAAATCACATGTAGACCGCCGCGCTGTTCAACCTCCGGCGCCAGTTTAATATCCGTACCACGCCCGGCCATATTGGTGGCGACCGTGATGGGTCCGGGCAAACCTGCCTGAGCAATAGCTTGCGCTTCGGCTTTATCTTTGCGGGCATTGAGTACGGTATGTTCGACATGTATTTCGCCGAGCAATCGGCTTAATTGATCGGAAGCTTCGACCGAACGGGTACCCACCAGAACCGGGCGGCCTTGCTGAGCGACCGCGCGAGCTCTTTGCGCGACGGCCCGCCAGCGCGCCTCCGAGTCCTGAAATACCATATTAGCCAGACGTATTCGGCGGTTGTTCTTATGGGTAGGAATACGGACCACGGAAAGGTCGTAAACGCGCTTTAATTCGGGGGCGACTTCCCTGGCCGTGCCGGTCATGCCGCACAACAGCAAATAGCGGCCGAAAAAACGTTGGTAAGTGATTTGCGAAAGCGTGCGGCGTTGCCCGGTGATTTCACAACCTTCCTTGGCTTCTACCATTTGATGCAGACCGCGTTCCCAGGTGCGATCGGGCATCACCCGGCCGGTAAATTCATCGACGATTTGGACTTTGTTGTCGGCGACGATGTAGTGCAAATCGCGTTGAAATACATACAGCGCCGAAAGCGCCTTGCTCGACAACTCTTTTTGCCATAGCGCAGATTGCCAGACGCCGCCCAGTCCATCAGCGAGCGAAGCGATGGCTTGTTCGCCTACCGTCGACAGCCAGATATCCTTGTCTTTATTGCGCAGAAAATGGGTACCCTCTTCGAGTCGTTGAGCGAGAGCCATAGCTTGCCGGTAAATGTCTACCGGCAAAACGTCGGGCAAGGTTTCCGAAATGATCAGTGGAATACGTGCTTCGTCTATCAGTACGCTGTCCGCCTCATCGACGATCGCCACCTGCAAGCCGCGCAATATGGGACTCGCCGCGCTTTTTAGGCCCTGCAGGCGACGTAGTTTTAGTTGTGCTAACGGGATGCCGCCCAGCGCAATGCGATCTTTTAGGTAGTCGAAGGTCAGTTCTTTGTTGGAAACATAAACAATAGGTTTGGCGTACTCGTTGCGTCGGTCATCGATAGTCATATCCTGTTTGACTACGCCGACCGTCAGGCCGAAAAATGTGTATAAAGGCGCGTTTTCTTCGGCGTCGCGCTCGGCCAGATAATCGTTGACGGTGACCACATGCACGGCGGCACCGGCCAGAGCAGCGGTGCAAGCCCCCAGCGTTGCCGACAGGGTCTTGCCTTCGCCGGTTGCCATCTCGGCGATTTTCCCACTGAGTAAGGCCTGTCCCGTCAAAATTTGTACGTCATGGTGGCGCTTGCCCAGCGTTCGCCGCGATGCTTCCCGGATCAACGCAAACGCCTGCGTCAACAGGGACTCGCTCAGTCCGGCGGTTTGCATGGCGAAGGCGACTTGCTTCATGTCGGTGCGTAAATCCTGGTCCGGCAAAGCCGTTACTTGCGCTTCCCATGCGTTGACCTGCCGCACAAAGCGGCTATCGCGACAGGCCTTATTCGGCACGATACGCACCTGCCAGCCCCGCAGCCACTCTTCCAGCGCGGAAACCGGTTGTTGCTGGCGCTCCGGGTAGATGCCGTCGCCAATCTCGATACCGCGGCCAATTATTAAGGCGCGAACGTCAGACACCAAAACGGCTCAAAAAAAGTTGTCGCAAACGCCTTAAACCCTGCCAAGCGACGGGTTCCAGGCCGTGTTCGAAGCGCACATAGACCCGTTCGCCAAAGGCCGTGGGCGGGCTACCGCCTGGCAGGCTCAGGTCGGCAACAAACACGCGGTTCAAGGTTTTAAGGCCTTCCGGGTCGCCTGGGGCGGTGGCTATGCTGCCTCCGCCGTTAAGCCCTAGAGCCCGGGTAGGTAATTGATCGATGCCGCCGGCCGGTTGTTGCACGAGGGTAACGAAGTGGCTATGGCCTATCTCATCGGCGAAGCGCAGCTCGGCTCCCTGTAAACGGGATCTAAGCAAATCGATGTCGTCTTGGCCGATGATGACGCGCGCAATCAGATGGTGTTTTTCCAATACATAACCGGCTAACTCGCCTTGCTTCAAATAGCGGCCCGGCATATCTTGCGGCTGTATGGCGACCAGATAGCCGTCGGTTTGCGCATAAGTTATCAACTTGGCGGCACGCTGTTGCAACTGGCTTAATAGCGCTTGTTCTTGCTGCAATTGACGGTGCGACAGAGCGGCTTTGGCTTGATCGACAAATTGTTCGGATCGGTGCTTGGCCTCGGCTTCGGCGACTTTGGCTTCGGCTACCGCCAATTGCGTTGCCAGCTCGGCATCTTCCAGCACAAACAAGGCATCGCCCGGACGAACCCGAGTGCCGGGCGACATCAGCCAGCGCCGGAAAAATCCGTTGCCGCCCGCTCGCAACAAGGCTTGATCGGGCAACCAGACGACACCTTCGGCTCGCGTGTAAAGCGGCATTGGCAAGGCAAAGGCGATTAGCAGCGCAGCGAAAGCCAGACTACCGGCGATACGAATGGCTCGTTGCCGCTGGCGATGTAAGCTTGGGCTGCGCGTGACATGGCGGTAGGCCTTCCATAACGGTTGACCGATCAGAGTCACTGCACCCCACAGCGCAATCAGCACTCCAAAAATAAAAAACTGATCCGCGACAAATAGCATGAT
>JAQTYP010000152.1 GCA_028688235.1 Methylomonas sp. | reverse complement strand
AAAGGGCGGCTGAAGAAGGCTCTATCGATGCGCAGTGTTGTTTGGCAGTTCTGTACGAACTAGGACGATACGTAGAACAACACGATCAGTATGCAGTATTTTGGTATAAAAAAGCGGCAGAAAATGCTGGTTTGCGCGCGCAAAACTACTTGAGTTGGAGATATGCGACAACAATTAAAATTGAAGATCATCCTAGTCATGCGCTGCTAGATCATTTTGGGCTAATTGGGGCTAAAACAAGTGAAATCCCAGAACTGATAGAGCAACTAAATGATGCCAAAGCAAACTTTATCGATCTACAAGATAATTTGCATGTAATCGTTAATCGCTACGGTTACGGCTCGATGACAGTAGGGAGGAATCTCTCTGACAAAATAATCACGACAAAGCTTATCAACCCAGTTACGCCTGCTAATCTCTATCTGGCAATAAAAGTACACAACGAAAACGATTTGCTTGCAATTGTTACACAACGCGGCCGGTTACTAATTTTCCGCGTAACGGAGTTACTGGCCTGGAAAAACCTTAAAGATGCTAGGTTGATTAAAATAGACACAGTTGACATTGCAACGGAAAAAGATTACTTGGTTGCTGCATTGGCATTTCCTATAAATACTCGTCTAAAGCTATTTGCCAAGGGTAGTAATCGCACTATGCAAATTACTCTAAAACGGGAGGATATTGAGCAGTTCACCGACAGCATGGGTAAAAGAGGACAATATTTACCGCGCGGTTTTAGAAATATTATTAGGCTAGAGTGGGAGTGACTAATTATTTTGTGAGCTGATAATTCAACAATCCTCAAACAATCAATAGTTGAAAATAAGAAAAAATGCTTCCCGAAGAACAAGAACTCGCCAGACTAGAAGCCGAGCAGGCTGAACTTGAAGAACAAGTCACGACAGCCGAATTAGAGCTAGAAACTTTAAAAGTCGAGCTGGCGCAATTTCAATACCGTTATTACCAAGGCCCTGGCCGTTTATATGCTGAGCTAGACGAATGGGATGCTCGTATTGCCATGGCGGAATCCGGAATGCATCCAGATGACTTGGAAGCCCAGTTTCGCGCCAAGGCGGCTGAAGAGCAGGCCAGACATTCAGCGGAAGAAGCCGGCGTTATAGAGAAAAGCCCGCCGCCGCCCCCAGAAATCACCCCGGAAACCAAACAGGCTTTTCGTAAGGCTGCAAAGCTGATGCATCCTGACCGCGCCACCACTGACGACGAGCGAAAGCGTCGCAATGAAATGATGGCAAAAGTTAATCTAGCCTATGAAAAAGGCGACCAAGCAGCCATTGAAAAAATCATTGTCGAATTTGGCGAAGACCCGGAAGCGATCCACGGTGATGATATAGCCTCACGCATGATTAAAACCATCCGTCGAAATGCACAATTGCGGCGGCGTTCAGGTGAAATCGAGAAAGATCGTGCCGAGGTTGAGCAACACGAATTGTTTGAATTGTTTGTTACGGTCAAAGAAGCCGAGGAAATGGGCGGCGACCCTCTAGGCGATTTGGTTCAGGAGATACTGAAGCAAATTTCAGAACGCAAAATTCAATTGGAAATTTTAAGGCAGACGCTAGCTGACGCATAAATAACAATGCCAGACCGGCGCTAGCGTCAAATTATAAGGGCAATAGCAAGATTGATTGTGAACGGCCAAACTCAATGTTGACGGGGGCTTACGCGGCATCGTGGACGCCAAAAGACAAGAACCTCAATGATTTCATTAACGCGCTTGGGGAATCACATCAAGAACCAAAGACACAAAATCAAGGCATGATATGGCGATTAATTTGGCTATGGCAGTATTGGATAAAAGTCGAAATCCTTTCGTTGCCATTTGTAAGCTAACTTTCAGATGCTTACATAGTGCTTACATGGATTTTATTTAGAAAAATTCAGGACGGTAACTTACTGAATTTATTGGGGTGAACGATGGGGCTCGAACCCACGACAACCGGAATCACAATCCGGGACTCTACCAACTGAGCTACGCTCACCATAATGATTTTTGAGATTGGCACGCTTGGCAGGACTCGAACCTGCGACCCTCGGCTTAGAAGGCCGATGCTCTATCCGGCTGAGCTACAAGCGCAAATCTTGGTCGGGGTAGAGAGATTCGAACTCCCGACATTCTGCTCCCAAAGCAGACGCGCTACCAGACTGCGCTATACCCCGAAATGACCTTCTATTCTGAGGCAGCGATGCCGCCCCGTGGTGAAGTTGCTATAATACTGACAAACCTACTCCCTGTCAAATTATTTTTCCATTTTTAAAAAATGGCCGGACGATCACTGAACTGTCCGGCCATCAAGTTATCTGATAATTAGTCGCGCAACAATTCGTTGATACCGGTTTTACTGCGGGTTTTTTCATCGACTTGTTTGATGATCACCGCGCAGTACAGACTGTGACTGCTATCCTTGCTAGGCAGGTTGCCCGATACGACCACCGAACCGGCAGGAATACGGCCATAGCTGACCTCACCTGTCATGCGGTTGAATATCTTGGTGCTTTGACCGATGTAGACACCCATCGAAATGACGCAATTATCTTCAACGATGACGCCTTCGACGATTTCCGAGCGAGCACCGATGAAGCAGTTATCGCCGATGATGGTCGGGTTGGCTTGCAAGGGCTCCAACACGCCGCCGATACCGACGCCGCCGGACAGATGCACGTTTTTCCCGATTTGGGCGCAGGAACCGACGGTGACCCAGGTATCGACCATGGTGCCGCTGTCGACATAGGCGCCGATGTTGACGTAAGACGGCATCAGAATCGCCCCCGGCGCGACGTACGAGCCGTAACGGGCCACAGCGTTAGGCACGACGCGGACGCCGGCCTTGACAAAGTCTTCTTCACTGTATTGACCGTATTTGGTCGGCACTTTGTCGTAATAACGCACATCGCCACTGGCTATGACTTTGTTTTCGTTGATGCGGAACGACAACAGAACGGCTTTTTTCAGCCATTGATTAGTGACCCAATCGCCGTCTTTTTTTTCGGCAACGCGCATTTCGCCTTTGTCGAGCTGACTCAAAACTGCGTTGACTGCGTCGCGGACTTCCGCGGAGACGGTGGACGGGCTGATTTCGGCGCGATTTTCGAACGCGTCGCTGATGATGGTTTCCAGATTTGACATGTGCTCTCTTGGGTTCTGGGTCCAAGCTTCGAGGCCAAGATGTTTTGCACCCTGCGCCTTAAGCCTGACACCTATTTTGTTAAAAATTCTTTTATGCGTTGGGCCGCTTCGATAATTTCTTCCAAAGGCGCGACCAAGGCGATGCGAACATGGTTGGCACCGGGATCGATGCCGCCACTATCACGCGACAGAAAACTTCCGGGCAACACCGTGACGTTTTGCTCGGCAAACAATTGCCGGGCGAATTCGCAATCGACAATCGGGGTCTTCAGCCAGACATAAAAACTGGCCGGCGGCCGGCTGATTTCGCAAACATCCTGCAAAATTTCGATGAAGGCCGTGAATTTATCGCGGTAAAGCTGGCGATTGTGTTCGACATGCGCCTCGTCGTTCCAGGCCACTATGCTGGCATGCTGGGTCGGTACCGGCATCGGGCAGCCGTGATAGGTACGGTATTTGAAATAGTGCTTCAAAACTTCGGCATCACCGGCCACGAAGCCTGACCGCAGACCCGGCGCATTCGAGCGCTTGGACAGACTCTGAAAAATCACGCTGCGTTTGAACGCCTCATTGCCGCTGTGCCAGGCACTTTGCAGCAAACCCTGGGGCGGATTGCTTTCATCACCGTAAAGCTCGGTATAACATTCGTCCGAAGCGATGACAAAGTCGTATTTTTCCGCCAGCGCCAATAATTTCAGATGGTCGGCTTCCGACATTACCGTACCGGTCGGATTGCCGGGCGAGCAAATAAAAATCAATTGACAGCGTTGCCAGATGCTTTCCGGCACACTATCGAAATCAGGCAAATAGCCGCCGGATTCCAATGTGTTCAAATAATAAGGCTCCGCACCGGCCAATAAGGCCGCGCCTTCGTATATCTGATAAAACGGGTTGGGCATGATGACGACGGGCCGAGCGCCAGGATCGACGACGGCCTGCACGAACGAAAACAAGGCCTCCCGCGTGCCGTTTACCGGCAATATCTGAGATTCTGCATCGACACTACCTGCAGGCAGTTCGAAGCGGCGACCAAGCCAATCGGCGATGGCTAGCCTTAATTCGGGCAATCCTTTGGTGGTCGGATACTGCGTCAAGCCATGCAGATGAGTAATCAGCGCCTGCTGGATGAAATGCGGCGTCGCATGCTTGGGCTCGCCGATGGACAGCACGATAGGTTCTTTATCGACACGCGGCATTATGCCTTGCTTTAACGTCGCCAGTTTTTCGAAAGGATAGGCATGCAGTTGGGATAAATGCGGATTCATTATTTAGTGCAACGCGGTTGTTTACCCATTTGCCCGGCCTGCTGCTGGAGCTGAAGGGCTTTATTCATGTGATTATTCAGATTGTCGATACGACTGCCGTGCGATGGGTGGGTTGACAAAAACTCTATGGGCTGACCTTGCGAGGCTTTATCCATTTTTAACCAAAGATCGATGCTTTGCCGCGGGTCGAAACCGGCGCGAGCCATCAGGTCCAAACCTATCGTATCGGCCTCGGATTCATGTATCCTGCTGTAAGGCAGGATGATTCCATATTCGGCGCCTATCCCGAGCAAGCCCAATGCTGTCTGCCCAAGCGCGGTTTGCGGCTGGGTCACAGCCTGAACCATAGCCAGGCCTGTGCTAACGGCGGTTTCTTGCGACAAACGTTCGTTGCTGTGCCTGGACAAGACATGGCCGATTTCGTGACCTATCACGGCGGCCAGTTGATCCTGGTTATCGACCAGATTGATCAAACCGGTATGTATGCCTATCTTGTTTCCCGGCAACGCGAACGCGTTCAGGGTTTCGTCCTCGAATACCACCACTTCCCATTGCCCGCCTACTTCCCGAGTAATGCTGTAGGCAACGCATTGGGCAAATTGATTGAAGCGCGGATTACGACTGACCGGATTCTTATTCTTCATGCTGTCGAACGCCTGTAAGCCCATTTGATCGACCTGATTGTCCGGCATGTAAATGAATTGGGTCCGTCCGGTTGGACTGGTCGCGCAAGCACTTAAAACGAGTGAAGCACAGATCGTCAGAAAACGTGTTTTCAACATGACGCTAATATCCGCAAATTGAATAAGGGCGGCATTTTAACGTAATTGATCGGACGGGACTAAACCCTTTTTGCAGGATTTAATGCGACCTTAAACTTGGCCGGGCACGTAAGCCTGCTCTCGAGCCAACTGCAAGCAAAACGCCACGACCTGCCGACGTACCCCACATCGGCCGCCGGCAAACTGCTTTCTGATGCAAACTCCGAGCCCTCCGCGCAACTGACAGGCGATATAAACGGTACCCACTGGCTTATCGACACTTCCGCCACCAGGACCGGCGATGCCGGTAACTGCCAATACCAAATCGGCTCGACTATGAGTCAGCGCACCGGCCGCCATTTCCAATGCGATTTCCTGACTGACTGCGCCAACCCGTTCCAGCGTGGCGGCTTGCACCCCCAAAAGCTCCACTTTGGCCGCATTGCTGTAAGTGACAAATCCCCGATCGAACCAAGCCGAGCTTCCGGGCACGTCGGTTACGGCCTGGGCGATGCCGCCACCCGTACAGGACTCGGCCAAGGCCAGTTGCCATTGTCTGGCAAGTAACTCGCGCCCTAATGCTTCGGCCAATCGGTAAGTCGATTCATCCATCTCGGCGAGAAAATCCGGCGCCAACTCGATACCAGGATTATTGAGGTAATTTTTTGACTTCGCCAAGTTTTTCGAAATCAGCACCGATGCTGATGATAAAGCTGGTGACCTGCTCTATGCTCATTTCCGATTTAATGACTTTCGACTCGTGAACGATGATCGCAAATCCGGAGGTCGGATTCGGCGATGTCGGTACGAATAATACATAGCGGTCTTCGACCTTATTGGTCACGTAAGCAGGTACCCACAGGCCTTCTTTCGGGTATTCGACATAAACGACTTCGCGCGGCTCTTGCAGTTCGTGGCCTGCAATCATGTGCACCAGTTTTTTGGTGACGCGATAGATGGTACTCAAAATTGGAATGCGTTCTATCAATTTTTCGAATGCGGCGATGATGGAAAAACGCCCCAAACTGACCCTGAGCCCGATGTAGGTAATCAGCGCAAAACTGAATCCAAACAACAAAAAGGTAATGAAATAATTATCCGAATAGCCGTACACAAACTGGAACAGATCGGCAATGCGGTCTTTTACGAACAAGATAATTTGCAATATCACGACGATCGGAATCAGCGCCAGAATCCCGATTAACGTGTAATTGAGTAGCTTTTTCATGGGATTATCCTTATTTTTATTGTTTTGATGGGAAGCATTATTGAGCGCTAAAGAGTGCTGGAAGTTTGGGGGAAAATCAATCAAAACCTATGGGCATCATCACAACATTCGATCCGCCTGCCGCACATTTTTTCTTCGCATGCAGATCGCCGGAATAGTTGCGACGATAGGCTAGCCGGCACATCACCCCAGAAAAGGAAAGGCAATCTTGGGTGGAAGCTGCGCCCTCGTCGTGACGACGGGCACAGCTTCCACCATGAACTTTCACAGAAAAATAGGGGGGATTCAATGTTTCCGGATCAAATTTGCGACTGCAGATAATTCTGTATACCGATTTGCTCGATTAAGCCCAGTTGGGTTTCCAGCCAATCGATATGCTCTTCCTCGCTTTCGAGTATGTCTTCGAACAATTCTCTGGAGACGTAATCGCCGACGGTTTCGCAATAGGCGATGGCCTCCTTCAGCACCGGCACGGCCAGGTGTTCGAATTTAAGATCGCATTCCAGCATTTCCTTGGGATGTTCCCCTATCCATAACTTGCCCAAATTCTGCAAATTCGGCAGGCCTTCCAGAAACAAGATGCGCTCTATCACTTTATCCGCACGCTTCATCTCTCCTATGGAGTCGTGATATTCCTTATCGTTGAGTTTGTCATAACCCCAATTCTTATACATGCGGGCATGCAAAAAATACTGATTGATTGCCGTCAGCTCGTTTTCCAGTACCTTGTTTAAATAGTCGATGACTTTTTTATCTCCTTGCATAGGATATACCCTCGGTATCGTTGTAAAAATATACGGCTGTTCGTTATAGTCTATCCGAATGTCGAGCCGTTCCAACCCCAAAATTCGGCAGGGCAATTGCTGAACTCGATATAAACCCGGTCGGCAGGCAGTGACAATTTCGATGCCAAAATCGTTGGAATAGCCGCCGACAGCGCCTTAGCCTGTGCCGGAGACAACCCTATGCTCTTACATTCCAAATAAGCCAAGGGCTCAGTGCTGCCGCCGAACGACATTGCCTTGCCGCCAGTCGCCTCCACCATGACATAGCGCTCCGGTTTACCGGTTTCCTTGGCCAGCAGCCGCGACAAATCCGCCAGCAACTGCGGCGACTGCTCGGGCGTTATGTCGACATTGGTCGTGATTTTCAAATACGGCATCGCAATTCCTCGCTCTTTTGCAAATTATTGGTAATCTTGTCGGACAAAAATAACAAACCACCCGGGAGTACGCCATGAAATTTCGTTACCTGCTAGCCAACCTGCTGTTTTTATCGG
>JAQTYP010000151.1 GCA_028688235.1 Methylomonas sp. | reverse complement strand
GCCAACCTGCGAGACCGGACCGGACAAAGCGGCAGCTTCATGGGACATGAGTTCGACATTCGCTTGCGGTACAAACTCAACCCTTATGTCGACTGGAGCTTGAGTTATGCTCGCTTTACGCCAGGTGACTATACGGAATCATTCGACAGGGGCAATACCGTCGCCGGCCCCTTTACCTCCGAACCCAGCAACTTCTTCTACTTCGAAGTCTCGCTGAATGCGTTCGGAGACGGCAAGCCGAAATACAAATAACCCAAGCACCGGACAAAGGATCAAGCTTGATCAAAGAACGAGTATGACTTGGTCCTTTGCCTGTACTTGCCCCTATATATCTCTATTAAAGATATACATATATAAATATATCGTTATTTATGACAACAAGAGTTGTTTAGACTCTCCATTAACCCACTATCTAGCTTCAAATTTACCTATTTAGACTTCAACTTGGGAGGAGTCATGCAAGTAACAAAAGCTGTAAAACCGCTACTTTTCGGTTTGGCCCTATTGCTCAGCGGCAGCGCCTGGGCGGACAGAACCATACTCAATGTGTCCTACGATCCGACGCGCGAGTTCTACCAAGAATTCAATAAGGAATTCATTAAATACTGGAAAGAAAAATCCGGCGAAGACGTCAATGTCCAACAATCGCATGGCGGTGGCGGTAAGCAAACAAGAGCTGTCATCGACGGTCTGGAAGCCGATGTCGTCACCCTGGCTTTGTCCGGCGACATCGATCAAATCGCGGAAAGAGCGGGCTTGTTTTCCAAAGACTGGCAAAAACGCCTGCCCAACAACAGTTTGCCTTATACCTCGACCATCGTGTTTTTAGTACGCAAGGGTAATCCCAAAGCCATCAAAAATTGGGGCGATCTAGCCAAACAAGGCATATCGGTCATCACCCCCAATCCCAAAACATCCGGCGGCGCCCGCTACAACTATCTGGCCGCCTGGGCATTTGGCGAAAAAAGTTATGGTAGCAAGGACGCCGCCAAGGATTTTGTGAAAAAAATCTTTAAAAACGTACCGGTACTGGATTCCGGCGCCCGTGGCTCCACGACCACCTTTATTCAACGCGGTATCGGCGACGTGCTGATCACTTGGGAAAACGAAGCCTTTCTTGCCTTGAAAGAATACGGTGCCGGTGAATATGAAATCGTGGTGCCACCGGTCAGCATCAAAGCCGAAACTCCGGTGACCGTGGTGGACAAGGTCGCCAAGAAAAATGGCAACCTGGATTTGGCGGAAGCGTATCTGCAATACCTGTATACCCCAATCGGCCAGAAACTGGTCGCCAAGCATTTTTATCGCCCGGCGCATCCTGAATTCGCCGATGCCGAAGACTTGAAACGCTTCCCGAAACTGGACTTTTTCACTGTAGACCAGCAGTTCGGCGGCTGGGCCAACGTGCAGAAAGTGCATTTTGACGATGGCGCGAATTTCGATCAAATCTACACGCCATAAGCTAAATTGTCGGGTTACGGCTGGTGCCTAACCCGACCTACACCCGAAGACATTCTCATGCCACAAAGCCACATCATGCCAGGATTTCGCCCGGCGCTCGGTTTCACGCTGTTCTATCTGGCGTTGATCGTATTGATTCCGCTCAGCGCGATGCTGCTGAAAACCCTGCAACTCAGCCTTGACCAGTTTTGGGATATTTTGACCAACCGGCGAGTGTTGACTTCATTCAAAGTCAGCTTCGGCGCAGCCTTGATCGCGGCTGCTGTTGCGGCCGTATTAGGCTCCGTGATCGCCTGGTGCCTGGTACGCTACCTCTTCCCAGGTAAAAAAATCTTCGATGCCTTGATCGATCTGCCGTTTGCGTTGCCGACCGCGGTGGCTGGCATCGTGTTGGCGACCATTTACGAACCCAAGGGCTGGATAGGCAAATGGGTGATGGAAGCCATCGGCGTTCAGATTGCCTATAAACCGCTGGGCATCGTGTTTGCGTTGATTTTCATCGGCCTGCCCTTCGTGGTACGCACCATCGAGCCGGTGTTGCAGGAATTCGACAGCGCGATGGAAGAAGCCGCCGCCAGTCTCGGCGCCAATCGCTGGCAAGCCTTTATCAATATCATACTGCCCAACATCCTGCCGGCGGCGATCACCGGTTTCGCGCTGGCGTTTGCCCGTGGTGTCGGCGAATACGGCTCGGTGATCTTCATCGCCGGCAACATGCCCTATGTCTCGGAAATCGTACCGCTGCTGATCATCACCAAGCTGGAACAATACGACTACGCAGGCGCCACCGCCATCGGCCTGATCATGTTAATACTGTCCTTCGTCTTACTGTTATCGATCAACGGCCTGCAGTGGTGGATGCGCCGCCGTAACGGTCAATTATAAGAGGCATAAAAATGAGCGCCATGAATCCTAGTTTTAGCCACCGTGCCAAGCCGCTAACTTTGAACGACTCGGCCTGGGTACGTTACACCCTAATTCTTATCAGCCTGCTGACCATAGGTTTGTTTCTGATTTTGCCTTTGGCAACGGTGTTGATCGCGGCCTTTGCCAAAGGCTGGTCGACCTATTCGAGCAGTTTAGCGGAACCCGACGCCTTGGCCGCGATGCGGCTGACCTTGCTGACGGCCGCCATCACCGTACCGCTGACCACCGTATTCGGCGTGTCGGCCGCCTGGGCCATTGCCCGCTTCGAGTTTAAAGGCAAAAACCTGTTGATCACCCTGATCGACCTGCCATTCTCGGTATCGCCGGTGATTGCCGGCTTGATCTATGTGCTGATTTTCGGCGCCCAGGGCTGGCTGGGTCCATGGTTGTCCGATCACGACATCAAAATTATTTTCGCTGTACCGGGCATCGTGCTCGCGACTTTGTTCGTGACTTTTCCGTTCGTGGCCCGTGAACTGATTCCCTTGATGCAGGAAATCGGCCACGAAGAGGAGGAAGCCGCCTTGTCGCTGGGCGCCAGCGGCTGGCAGACGTTTTTCAAGATCACCGTACCCAACATCAAGTGGGGCCTGTTGTACGGCGTGCTGCTCTGCAATGCCAGGGCCATGGGCGAATTCGGCGCGGTGTCGGTGGTATCCGGCCATATCCGCGGCCTGACCAACACCCTGCCCTTGCATGTCGAAGTCAGCTACAACGAATACGACTTCGTCGGCGCCTTTGCCAGTGCCTCTTTATTAGCCGGGCTGGCGGTGGTGACCCTGGTGGTGAAGACCTTCCTGGAATGGAAGCAGAAACAAGATTTAAAGGCCGCGCGGCAAGCCGCCGCCGAATGATGACAAGACAACGAATTTTGCGAGAAACGTCATGAGTATTAGCTTAAGCAACATCAGCAAACAGTTCGGCGCCTTCAAGGCGTTGGACAACATCAACCTCGAAATTCCCGAAGGCGAATTGGTCGCACTGCTCGGTCCGTCCGGATGCGGCAAAACCACCCTGCTGCGCATCATCGCCGGCCTGGAACAAGCCGATCAAGGCGACGTGTTCCTGAAGGGCAACAAGGTCACCGATCAACCCGTGAAAAATCGGCAGATCGGCTTCGTGTTTCAGCACTATGTCTTGTTTCGGCACATGACCGTATTCGACAACATCGCCTTCGGCCTGCGGGTCAAACCGCGCAAGCAACGCCCCAACGAAACCGAGATCAGGGACAAGGTGCATTCACTATTACACCTGGTGCAACTGGACTGGTTACATGACCGTTTCCCGGATCAACTATCCGGCGGCCAGCGGCAACGTATCGCCTTGGCTCGCGCGCTAGCGGTCGAACCCTCTGTACTGTTGCTGGATGAACCCTTCGGCGCGTTGGACGCCAGCGTACGCAAGGACTTGCGCCTGTGGCTGCGGCACTTGCATCACGAACTGAATGTCACCAGCATCTTCGTCACTCACGATCAGGAAGAAGCGATGGAAGTGTCCAGCCAGATCGTGGTGCTCAACCACGGCAAGATCGAACAAAAAGGCACGCCCAGCGAGATTTACGATCAACCCCAGAGCGATTTCGTGTCGCGTTTCATCGGTCAAACCAATGTTTTCCGTATTGAAGACGACGATCACGACTGGCTGAAAAGTACCGGCATCATCGTCGACGATCCCCAGGGCGTCGTCGCCCATGTCCGTCCGCACAACATCAGCGTCGAGAAAACCGCCGACCCGGGCAATTCGCCGGTGTACCTGAAGGATTGGCAACACCTCGGCGGTACCATCAGACTGGAACTCAACCGCGACGGTCATAACGGCTCGGCCACCACTATCTATGCTGAAATGCCCAATGAACAATTCAAGGACTTGGCGCTACATAAGGGCGACAGAGTCGCCTTGCGCATCAAACACGCCCATTGGTTTAATTAAGGGGGCGCTGTCATAACAATCCCGCCATATTAGAAGCTTTACGAAACAACTCGAGCCAACAGGAATGAAAGAAGCCATTGCTTCGTTAGCCACGATTACATAAGAACTTTCGGAGATATCCAATATTCACTCCTTGTCTCAATAGAGTCTTAGTTTGAATCGCACGCCGGGAACGTAGCCGCAGTATTTGAGTGGTGAACTAGTGTTACAATGCGCGGCTTTATACCCTGCCTCGAAAGAGGGGTGGGAACTGCGAATCAACGTGTGGTTGTCTATGAGTAAACTGAAGTGTGCCGTGATCGGCGCCGGCTATTTGGGGAAATTTCATGCGGAGAAATATGCATCGTTAAAAGACTGTGAATTAGTGGCGGTAGTGGATATCAATCCGGAAGTCGCCGAACAAATAGCAAAGCTTTATGGCGCTGAAGCCATGACCGATTATCAGCCGTTATTGGGACAGGTCGATGCGGTCAGCATCGTGGTGCCGACCAGCCTTCATCATGCCGTGTCCCGCGATTTTTTGAACGCCGGCACTCATGTTCTGGTCGAAAAGCCGATTACCGTGACCGTCGACGAAGCCGATGAATTGATTGCGATCGCCAAAGAAAAAAATGTCGTTTTACAAGTAGGCCACCTGGAGCGTTTCAATCCGGCAATTCGCGGTTTGGATAAAATGGAAGAGAAGCCCTTGTTTATCGAGTCTCATCGTTTATCGCCTTTCAATCCGCGGGCCAACGACGTCAGCGTGGTCTTGGATCTGATGATACACGACATCGATATTATCCTGGCTTTGGTCGATTCCGAAGTGGAGCGCATCGATGCCAGCGGCACGGCGGTGCTGACGCAGGGCACCGATATTGCCAATGCCCGTATCACCTTCAAGAACGGCAGCGTCGCCAACGTCACGGCCAGCCGGATCAGTATGAAAATGGAGCGCAAAATGCGCATGTTTCGGCCTTGCTCTTATATTTCGGTGGATTTTCAGAATAGGGTTTTGGTCAAACACAAAACCGGCGATAAGGAAATGTTTCCCGGCATTCCCGAAATCGTCACCGAGGAATCGGTATTCGAACAAGGCGATGCATTGTTCGAAGAAATCAAACATTTTGTCAATTGCATCAAGACCGGCGAAACTCCGTTGGTGCCGGGTGAGGCGGGGCGCAAGGCTTTGGCGACGGCGATCGAAATCACCCGTTTTTTGAAACACGGATAAAGGACAAGCTTTATGATCCCTATGGTCAATCTGAAGGCGCAATACGCCGAAATTCAAGATGAAATCGTCAGCGGTTTCTCCGAAACCCTGGAAACTTGCGCCTTTATCTTGGGGCCGAACGTGCAGGCCTTCGAAAAGGAGGCCGCCGATTATTTGGGCGTCAAACACGCTATCGGTTGTGCGTCCGGTACCGATGCACTGCACTTGGCCTTGCTGGCCGCGGGCATAGGTCCGGGCGACGAAGTCATCACGACCGCCTTTACCTTTATCGCGACCGCGGAAGCGATTAAATATGTCGGCGCGACGCCGGTCTTCGTCGATATCGATCCCGGCACCTTCAATATCACGCCGGAGAACATCCTCAAAGCCGTCACGCCGAATACCAAGGCCGTTATGCCTGTGCATCTTTTCGGACAACCCGCCGATTTGCCGGCCATCAAAGCCATTTGCGATAAGCATGGTCTGAAACTGATAGAAGATTGCGCGCAGTCTTTCGGCGCGACCGTCAACAATCAACAAACCGGTAGTTTCGGCGTTGCGGCGGGCTTTAGCTTTTTCCCCAGCAAAAACTTGGGTTGTTTCGGCGACGGCGGTTTGGTGACGACTAATGACGACGAAACGGCCGCCAAAATCAAGCAATTCCGCAATCATGGTTCGGACGTGCGTTATTATCACGACGTCGTCGGTTACAACAGTCGCCTGGACGAATTGCAGGCCGTGGTGTTGCGCGCCAAACTGAAGCGCATAGACCAATATAATGCCGCTCGCCGCCATGCCGCGCATTTGTATTCCAATTTAATGGCGGATTTGCCGTTGACGACGCCGTATGAAGACGGCGTTGGCGTGCATGTTTACCATCAATATACCTTGTTATGCGATCGCCGCGACGAGGTCATGAAGGCCTTGCAAGACCGTCAGATCGCCAGTGCCGTTTATTATCCCGTGCCCTTGCACAGGCAAAACGTGTTCAAGGATGAGTGTGCAGGATTGTCGTTGCCTGTGACCGAAGCGGTCGCGGAGCGTTGTTTCTCGCTGCCGATTTGTTCGAATTTAAGCGACGATACCGTCCGACAAGTCGTCGATGTAATACGGGGCGTATTGCAATAAATGTAGGATGGGTAGAGCAGAGCGAAACCCATCATAAATCCTCGATCAGTGGGTTACGCTACGCTAACCCACTCTACGTTTTATTTTTATGTCCACACCTTACACCGTTATGTTCAGCGCCGGCGAATCGTCCGGCGATCAGCATGCCGCCCACATGTTCCAGGAAATGCAAAAACTCTGTCCGGACGTTTGCGGCATAGGGATGGGCGGAAACAAGATGCGTCAGGCCGGCATTGCCATACGCTTCGACTCTTCCGGCATAGGCGTGATCGGGCTGGTCGAAATTTTGAAGCATTACGGCGAGATAAAGAAAGCCTTGAGGACGATGAAAGAAATCGTCGCCGAAGAAAAGCCGGATTTGCTGGTTTGCGTCGATTACAAGGAATTCAATTTAAAGCTGGCCCGCTTTGCCAAAAGCCGAGGCGTCAAAGTGCTGTTTTATGTCAGTCCGCAGGTCTGGGCGTGGCGGCCGGGTAGGGTAGTGACCTACGGCAAGGCGATAGACATGATGGCCGTGATATTTCCGTTCGAAACGGCTTATTACGAAGCCGAGAACGTGCCCGTTCGCTATGTCGGTCATCCGTCGGTCGATAAGGTCCATCCTTTACGCAGTAAACAGGAAGATTTTCAGTTGTTCGGGCTGGACCGGGATAGGCCGGTGGTCGGCCTGTTGCCCGGCAGTCGCGCCAACGAAATCAAGCGCATGCTGCCCGTGATGCTGGAGTCCGTGCGACTCTTGGCGCGGCGCCACCCTGACTTGCAATTCATCCTCCCTCAAGCCGACTCGATCAGCGATGCGGTGTTACAAGGCTATTTAGGAGATTTTTCCGTCGATATTAAAGTCGTCAAACAACAGCCTTACGATGCGATTCAATGCTGCGACGCGATCATGGCGACATCTGGAACCGCCTCGCTGGAAATCGCCCTGCTGCAAATCCCTATGCTGATCGCTTACCGCCTGTCGCCTTTGACCTATTGGCTGGGCAAACAATTGGTCAAAATTCCGTTCATCGGTTTGCCGAATATCATCGCCGGCAAAGCCATCGTCAAGGAACTGATACAA